>JAJYDZ010000115.1 GCA_021790415.1 Thermoplasmata archaeon
GATATACGCATTCTGTTTGTAGGTCTCGTGACCTTTCTTTCTTATATTGCCTTTGTTGCGGTTCGATCCCTTTTGATAAGACATAAATTTCTCCAGCTTCGCAATCTAGTTATTTCCTTCCCTGTTTTTTTTGGATTGACAATTCTCTCATCACTCTTCATAACATACGGTTCCCTCGCAAACATTGGTGCTACTGTATCCTCTGCGAACGTGGCTGCATCTAATTTCTCAAATCTCGGTGCATACACTGGTAGCTTCGATGCAGTCATATGGACAATCAGGCTAATTGATACCTGGTCATTTCCCACAGGTTATGTGATCTACCACTCAGTTTATTTTAATTTGAACATAGTAAACGTTGCATCCTTTTTTTGGCCCATTTTGGCATTAGTGGTTCCTCTTATAGTCTTATACAGATCCCGCAGTAACCGTGCCATCCTGTTGTTCGTTATGTTTTTAACAATTTGCGCCCTCTTCTGGGAAAAATCAGCAAATCAACCATTGGGCTCTATATGGTACTTTATCAATTCCAAGTTACCCTATAGATACGAACTAATCCCAAATGGAACACTAACGTCGATATTCCTTGCAAAGATTTACCCCGTCCTAGCAGTATTTTCTGTCATCACCATATATGAGGCCCTCAAGAAAATTCAATTTAACGGTTTCATCATTAAGAATATAATGCGCATTGCGATAATACTTGTACCTATCTTTCTTGTTTCAATGTTAGTAGTTGCCGAAATGCCTGTTTTTGACGGACAGTTGGAGGCAAACTATTACAATCCCAAATCCAGCGGATTTTTTATACCGAATCAGTACACAGAAGTCAGGAATTATGTTATGGATCACCCGGGCAACGTTCTTCTTCTCCCAGGGGCCACGACGTATGTTACATTCTCCTGGAATTATTCGGGCACTACATATTTTTACAACACCTACTTTTACCCTCTGAATATAACAACAAATCAGAATTTCGGGGGGGGTTATGGGTCCGTTCAGCAGGTGAATGCATACGTGAATCTAACCTCGCCCATTTATCTTGAAAACGGTACTGCGTACATTTCAAGTGCATGGGAAAAAGAAATCTCAAAGATAGGTTTCAGGTACCTTCTTTTTGATAATAGCATTACAGGTGGCCAACTTTATGAGAATTATACCTATACCAAACAGGCAGTATTGTTACTCACAAACTCGGGAATAATAACCCCTGTTTTTACAGGCAGTTTGTTGATTCTTTACAAAATCACGTTTCCGAAAAACATTCAGTAATTTCATAGAATTCTATTCTGATGAATTCGGTTTTAAATACTGCATTGGCCCATAATTAAAATAATTGAGGTATGGTCGGCGAAATTGACTTTTTCGTCCAATTGCAAATCAAAAAAGAAATATTTTTCAGTTTATTTGTGAAATAACACCACTGTAATATTCATTCATTTCACGGCTAAATCTCTTATAGGAAAAACGTTTTGCCCGCTTTAGGCCCTTTTTAATTAGATCGTCTGAAGATTCTACTGCAGCTTTGACCCCAGCGGCCAGTGAAAAGGGGTCGTTGGGGTCTGACAGAATCGCTGCATTTCCTCCGGAGGTTTCCCTGAAAATCTCTATATCGGATGCAACCACTGGCAAACCGGTGGCCAAAGCCTCTACAAGTGGGTAGCCAAATCCCTCATACAAGGATGGAAAGAGCATTACATCGCATGCATTATACACCATGTTAAGGGTATCATTATCGATCTTTTCAAACGATAGACTACTCCCAGAAATAGGCGGCCCAACCCTAACTAGTTTAAAGTTTTCACCTAGTAGTTCCATTGTTTTTTTAACAGCTGATAAATTCTTTCTCCTAAGTAAGGTACTAACTGACAATACACAGGTTTTATCAAGCGGCAAGCCCAATTTTTGTTTCAATAAATCTTTTTCTGGCAATAATTTAAAACTAGGCGATATGCAGGGATAAATTACCTTGGAGTTATCCGTATAACCATCTTCAATGCTAATTGAACGTACAAAGTTTGAATCGGTGATGACATTAGTATAATTCTTGAACTGCTTAAAGTAATTCGATTGAAATTTCTTGCGTAAAATATCAATGAAAATTCCGCTACTTAGATCATGAGAGAAAAGATCAGAATTTAAGATGGTGGAAGGAGGATCATGGAATGTAACCACCTTGCAAAAGTCAGGCAGTTTTATTGGGATCATTGGTGAAGCATAATGATAGATTGTTGGTATATTTTTTTCGTGACTGAATTTCTTAATGAATGACTGATGTGAGAAATTAGGGAAAAATTTATTTAAAACTTTTGGATTTTTAAATTTACCTTGTATATAAATGCCTTTGGAAAAGTTTGGCAAATCATTCTGCGAGGAACCGTATAAAAATGTGTAGAGTTTGCTTCCCTTCACTGAAGTTAAAATATCGTATGAATACCTATATACGGCAGATGGGGGAGGATATTGGTTTAGAATATTTACAGCATACATATTAACCCCTATTTACTTGCTATAAGCAACATTTGTTTTGAATTGGTAAACGATACAGAAATACCTATTAAATTTCTTCATTGAATTTGCAGGAGGCAGGTTTGACATGAGCTTTATTCCTTTTATGTAAAGTTGAATATTGTTTAGATTATCGCAAGTGTAGCAACGACATCATCAAGAAAAAGAAGTTTTTTTAGTTCCTAATCGAATGCAATTGCAAGTATACTGTATTTAAATGTTTTATCATATTTGTTCACTATAATTCGTAGATGAAGCATTTAGAAAGGGTTAAAAGCTTGTTGCTAAGTTCAACTTCAAGTCGACAACTTGACTTTTACCATTTTCTCTCGTCAAATTTGACCATTAGTTCCCTGTCTATTCAACAATAATCGCCCTATAGATATCCCAACTTGAACTTTAGTAGTAAGATTGATGGCATACTTAAGAGCCTTTCATAGGGAAAATTGACATTCATCAGGGGTTATTGTGGGTTCACCGTTTAAGGAGGCGATGATCCCACGTATAGAGGTATGGACATACACTCAAAAATAATTGTATGCACCACTCTAGATAAGAGTGGCAGCACGGTGAGGAAGGACAGCTTTGATAACAGCTTTGACAGGCTTGAGGAATATCTCTCAAATTTTAATGTGGGAGACAAGTTCGTAATGGAATCAACCGAGTTCTATGAACCGCTGTATGATTTCATTGAATCCCATGGGTTTGAGGTAAAGCTTGCAAATCCCCTGAAGATCAGGCTCATAGCGGAATCCAGGATGAAGAACAGGATACATTTCGAACTGCTCCGTCTCCACGTTGATCATGAGGTCAATCCGTTCACATGGAAGGGCAGGGTATTCCTGAGTGTAGTGTTTCTCACACTTCTGGACAGATCGCGAAAATAATTATGAGACGGTTCCCGCCAATTCACCTCCTTTCCTAATTTCCATATTTCTCTCCTTCCTTAACTGCTTTGCCTTCTCTATCTTAGCCTCCATGACTGCGAGCAGTACCTCAGGGTTACCCCTGTAGTACTGCATCGGCGTGAGATATTGCAGGGAGGAGTGCCGCCTCTCATTGTTGTAGCGATCCACGATCCCGGATAATTCTGATTTCCCCTGCTCGTAATCCGTCAGTATCACCGGTACCAGGGATTCACGGATGGTCTTGTTTCCCCTCTCCACGATGCCATTCTGTTCCGGAGTGTGAGGCCGTATGAGTTTCTGAGTGAGATTGTTCTCCCTCAGGACAAGCTTGAATTCCATAGCGATGAAGGATGAGCCGTTATCCGACTGTATAACAGGTTCAGCAAGTGAATCCTTCCTGAGTTTCTCTATGGCTGCCTGCGCCTCCAGGGATACGGAATCTGCATCCATTGATGTCATGAGGGCGTGGTGCACCATATATCTGCTGTATTCATCAATGAATATTATGAGGTAGAAGAACCTGCCCCTGATTTTTACATACATGATGTCGGTCTGCCATTTCTCGTCAGGCCTTCTGGCATGTTCGGGGCGAGTGGATTCCCATGTTTTATGTTTCCATGGCGTTATGAGGTAACGTTTCTTCAGTATCCCGTACACAGTGCTCGGAGAAAGATATGCAAGGTCCTCATCGATCAGTGTATAGGCGATCTCCCTGAATGACGCCTTTGGATTCCGGTGCTTGTATCCGATTACAATCCACTCATCGTCATCCCTCATGGCAATGGGGTTGAATCTCCCGTCAAGCACCGGCGAGAATGATAGCTGCGCGTAGTACCATGGCCTTGATATCCCAAGGATGGAAAGGACCTTCCTGAGGGGATATCCTGCCCTTTCTGTTGTGTTCATGACTGTCCTGTGGATGTCATAGAACAGTGATTTCATTTCTTTGCCCTCCTCTGCAAGCGATCTCCAATCTTTTTTTTGATTTCCAGGTTCTCCCGGGTAATCTCTGCAATGACATCCTTGAGCCTTGAGATCTCACCGTCCTTTTCGAGGACCCTTGATTCTGTGTCGGGCTTCCTGCCGCGATCCTCGAATATCTCCCTTGCACTGTTCGTGAGCTGGTCCTTCCAGTAATAGAATCTAGCGGGCTTGATGTCGTATTTCCTGCACAGATCTGCAACTGAGATGGTCCCGCTCATCCCTTCAAGGACGATCTTCAGCTTCTCCTCAGCTTTGTATGTCCTGTTTGCTGCCATTTATATAGCATGGAACACAAGTGGATCATAATTAATTTCGTAATATGTCCAGAGATGTGTGACACATTTCAATAATCAACGGGATATGCTTCTCCGGCATATCCCACTATTCTCATTCGGCATATAATGTTCGACATCTGTCTGACATTCTATGAAATGTGAGACACCCTATTTATAAAGAATATTATGTACCCATAATATAGGGAGTTTGAAATTGCTTTTTGACGAATTAGACCCCATTTATTTGAGTACTCTTGTCGAGAATATTTAAACAAAATAAGAGTTGCGCCACAAATCACTATCATCTCGGACAAATATAACATGAAAAAAGACCAATGATTCACAAAAAACTGAAAAATCTTGCCTATTGCTCCATTGACCTGGAAATTTGCTATTACATTGATAAAATATGATTGCAATATAAACTGACTTACTAAACCTCAACTCTGGTCGAAATAATTTTCTATTCACACTAAATATTCATTATAGGTTGTGATCTCACTTACTTATGTTAATTCAAGATATTCTTTTTTACGTAAAATCGTTTAGAAATTTTCCCATGGCATTGATTAGACGAATGATTCATTCATACCCGATAGAAGTTTACCTTAGGAAACACGATATTACAGTTTCTGTTGAAAATGATAATCAGTTTTATATGGCTGGGTATTTTGGAAACTTTTTACCGCAGACTAGCACTAATTTTGAGATTAACTATCTTCAAGCTATCAAGGCATTTCTCATAAAGGGAAAAGCTGACAGATCGGTTATTTTCAAACATGCCTTCGATGATGGCGACTTCCCGGGAGTCTTTCTTGCTGAAGAATACGCTGACATTTCTGTACTAGACAAAACTGTGATAGATATAGGGGCTTCAATTGGGGATTCTGCATTATATTTCTATATTCAAGGGGCAAAGAAAATATATGGTTATGAACCGACCAAACGTGCTTTTGACTTTGCAATGGACAATGTTATAACTAATAACTTATTTGATTCCATTGAATTGGTGAATGCAGCGGTATCTAATCGTACATCAATAATTCTGGTCGAGGATAGAAGGAAGATAACAGGAGGGTCTCAATTAAAGGAAAACACCCATGGCAGAGAAGTTGAACTTTATTCGTTCGTCGACATTGTAAAACGAACAGATGGTGAGAACCTTGTCTTAAAGATGGATTGCGAGGGCTGCGAATATGATATTTTTGCCTCACTTAACGCGGAAGTGTTGAGGAAATTTGAACAGGTTGTGTTGGAATATCATCATGGCCCCGAAAAGATAGATGAGTTCCTTCGTGATGCAGGTTATAAGTCAAAGTTAATAAGAAAATCAAATGATGTTGGAATCATAATAGCAAAGAGGATTTAACGTAGTTTGACTATTTGTGTTAAATATCAAAATAAAGGATCGAATAATTTCAAGGCTATAGACATTTTCTATTAACCCGCCACTTTGACGCCAACGGATCACCGTACAAATCTTTATTCATGCCTGTTTCATGTATATTATAATGTCCTCCATAAGGGATTT
>JAJYDZ010000116.1 GCA_021790415.1 Thermoplasmata archaeon
GCAAAGGCAAGGCTTCCGGACATTATCATCAGAGATGATATTGCTAAAACTAAAACTGCTGTTTTGTTCATGATTAACTATTGGTAGAAACATAAACTAGTTTATGGTACAATAGATCAGTACACACATCTTTAATAGAATGTTGAAATTGAAGACTTGGTACAACAAATCGTCATTCCTTTATCACTATCACACAAGCTATCCTACATATAATTCCTGACAACCCCCGATGCATTTTTTTGAAAAAATTAAATTTGCCATGACAATACCGGGAAAAATCTATCATACAGCGGAGAGCATTTATAATCTCATGCAGGATGTTATACTCGAAGGGTTTCTAAATCTCTTCCGCACAACCTGAAGCACCTCTCATATGTTATCATGCGATTCAGAATGACATTTCCTGGTATAGAGGACAAAACCGCATAATGCATCGCGTACAACCATAATAATAGAGAATTCCGAAGCGGTTGTGCCATCTATCCGCAGCGCTTATTGGTGTATGACCTGTTTCAGCTTTTCAATATTTTTTCATGAATTTATGAACTGCTCCTTCCATCTATGCATCTTCTTATGGCGGATTCCAGCAACACCTTGTTTGTATATGTGCAATGCGGTGATATGATTTCACATATTCTTTCTGATCTGAAGACAATCTGATCATGCCTGCATATCATGGGACGGTGAACTGCAGTGAATGAGTAATCAACCGATTTCACATTCCTTCTTTCTGTCTTGTAAAGAACAAGTCTTTTACCACATTTCGGACATGTTGTGAATCCTGGTGAAAAGGTAATCTCCATGTTCACTTCAGCTTGAGGAATACCTTTTTCAATTTCACAATCATTCCTATGAATCATTGAAAATTGGATGGTTTTGGGAAGACCCCAATATTTAAGGGGATGTTTTAAGAATATAACCGTTTTAATCAGTTGAGGTGAAGAAGTGGAGAACTATGATAGAGAAACCAAGCACGAGTACAGCTTCGGTAACAGCACATGGTGGAAGCAGAGTTCTATGGAACCGTGGGACTGTTTCATTGGGCTGTAAACGGGTACATTTGTGCTACCACTGAGAAAAATCAGTGGTATTAATCATTTTTTCTTCATTTATTACACAGAAAAAGGAGGTATATGGGAAATGAGATATTTGCTATTAAAACCGGATATGGAGTTGATCAAAACTACACGAGGAGGATTGCTTTTTGACCGAATGAGGGGAAAGCACATAATGCTCACCCCCACCGAAGGATTAATATTGTCGCTATGTGATGGGAGCAGAACATTTGAAGATATAACAAAATACATTGCTAAAACCTATGGCTTAGATAAGGTAAAATGTGAATACGATGTCAAAAACTTTATATTATCAATACAAAAAGAAGTTCTTGTACAACTGGATCGCCCTATAGAGGTGCAAACAAAAACTGTCTCACCCGACTCTTTCAAGGAGATTGGGTACAGTGAAGTTTTAATTCCTGAAAAAATAATGACATTGGGGATATCACCAACTTACGACTGCTCACTGAAATGTGAATACTGTTTCGCAAGAGCTGGGGAGAATGACACTCATTTAAAGATGTTGAATTTGGAAACTGTTAAAAGAGTGCTTAATGAGGGCGCAGAATTAGGGGCTATAAGATTGGATGTAAGTGGAGGAGATCCTATAAATTATAGATACATGCCAGAAATGGTCAAAGAGACAGTGGAGCTGGGATATAGAGATATTACCATTTCTACTAAAGGAGTTGCTGTAAATGCGGACATTGCAAGAAGGTTACGTTTGGCTGGCCTCAATAAAATCCAATTAAGCATTGACACGCTCAATCCAGAATTATACGATTCAATTGTTGGACGCGATGGCATGTATCAACGGATGATCCGAGGGTGGTACAACCTAAAGAAAGAAGGGTTCACTATGGTAAATCGCGCTACTGTCACAAGAAGAACTATCAATCATGTGGTGGATATGCTCAAAAAAACATACGATATGGGCATTTATAGTGCTAGACTTATTGGGGTTCAAGAATATGGTAGGGGGAAAAACAGTATGATGGCGCCAATTGAAGATATGGTTAAGCTAAGAGAAGATGTAGAAATTTTGTCTGAAAGCTATCCTAATTCAAGGTGGATAGTTGGTGACCTTGGGTTTGGAGAACCCTACCCATGTGAGGGGGGAATATCCAGGATTTGGGTTCACCCGGATGGAAGGGTATCACTATGTGATGTGGCCGGTACTTACCTCGATAGCAGCCCAATTTTTGTTTTTGGAAATATAAAGAATGAAAAACTTTCAGAAATCTGGAAAAATAAAATTCCGTCACTATTCAGAACCGTGCGTGACTCAAAATGCTTAAACTGCTCCATAGCCAATGAATGCAGAGGTGGATGCCCTTTATTTGCATCAACGTACTATGGTGATGTTATGAAAGCCATCCCTACTTGTAAACCATTGAAAGAAGGGGGGATCATTTGGAGAAAAGCCACTTTATGAATGGACAGGATGAAGTAGGAAGTCTATCAGGAAAATTTAAAGTATTTGTCATTTCTAAATTTTTTATAGTTCTTGGATCTGGTTTTTTCACTATTTTATTGCCATGGATGTCTTTGTCAATTACCGGTTCAACTCTGTTTACAGGAATAATAGAAGGTATTGTGGCAATACCCCTTTTAACAAGTTTTATCACTGGAGCGTTTATTGACAAAGTCTCTATGAAAAAAAATCTCTTTTTAATTAGTGTTTTCGGTATTGCTTTGGCAACCGCTTCTTTAGTGTTTTCACTCTCTTTGCATACTTTTTTGCTGATCATTTTGGCAATAACGGTACCTGTTATTATTATCTCCTATCTTGATGACATACAGGCAACGAGCAGTTCGTATTTCGACAAAATACTTTTGACTGACAAACAATTGAAAAAGGGAATCGCCATAAGGAGGGGGACCAGATCAATTGCAAGGATTTCAGGCATGGCAATCTTTAGTTATTTTATAATATTTGGTTTTGTCTTCTCTATTTATTTCCTAGTAATAATTTACTTTGTAGCTGGTCTTATTTTTTTCACCATAAGGCAGAACATTGTTACAGAGCACATAGAAAAGTCAGAATCAATCGAATTTCTTCATGGTATCAAGAAATTTCTATCGAATCCTTTTCTTAAAGAATTAACTATACTATCAATAATAATGAATCTATTTTTTGGCATGATCTCCGTAGGATTTGCCGTATTGGTAAAATCTTTTTTCAATCTTGACGGGTCATATTTCTCTTATATTCTGATCAGTTTGGCTCTGGGAGACGCATTTGGGAGTATACTATCTAGTCATACAACCAATGTTAAAGGTAAAATAATCGGCACAATCTCAATTACCTCTGGATTTCTTTTTTTAACAATATACTTATTTTCAACGGAACATCTATATTTTGCACTTATTCCAGTGACTTTTTTCATAGGTCTTTTATCTGGAATCATGAATGGTTTAGTATATGCCATGATGATAAAAAACACAGAACCAGATTTGATAGGCTCAACATTTGGTTCTTTTAGTTCTTTGTTTGGCGGTATTACATTTATTTCTGGCTTTATTGCGGGATTTGTTCTTATATATCTCCCTGCCCCCTCACTTTTCTTATTAATTGGGCTACCGATCATTGGAACAGGAATCCTATCCTCATTCTCTTTTCCAAACCTGAGAAAGGTCTCACTTTAATCCCTAGACATTATAATTTTTTTACCTAACTTTATAGGTATTTTTGATCGCTACATCCATAAGATTTCTATCTTTACTGCTAACAGTTCAATCATTGATTCCCACCGAATTTGTTCTTCTGAGTCTCCCAGATATGCCATATAATCGATCTACATTGTGTCTATGGTTTTCACTTCTGATATCTTCGTCTTCTCCAGTATTTATGCAAAATATATGGTTCGACATTTATCTACCTTAGTTATAGCTTTCATTCCATTTTCACCATTTCCCATTGTCGGTAATGAATTCGTTCTCCTATCTTTCAGTCTGTATCGGAAGTTCCATGAAAATTAAGTGAAATAACTCATCTAGAATGGCGTTCCAGCCTATTTTTTTCTTTTGACATTCAATTTTTTCTTGTGGCTACAATTATTCCCCGGTTTGGAATAGCATTAGGGAGGGTCACTCCCAGTGCACTCATAAGATCTGATCCAAGTTTTCTTGGCTTTGGAATCGAATTATACTTCACAGCACCGACCTGTACGGTAATGCAGTTTATTGATGATAATTCATGTATTCCCTCTTCAACAGTAACATTGAGATCAATCCACTTCTCCCTGAGGTGTTTTTCAATGATGTATGAAAGCATGGCAATGAACACATGAGCGCTTGTGCGTGATTTCTTTCTCACGAGAATTGGACGTAATTCTATGGTATCGGATTTCATTGTTCTGAAGGCCCATTCCACGTTTGCAAGATCTTTATACCTCTGGTGGATTGTATCCATGCTTCCCTGATCCACGGGAATATTTGATCGGATCACATAACAGCCGTCAAGGTGTGATTCATCCTTCAGGAGTTTCTCATCTATTTTTACTGTCAACACACGATCCTTGGCTTCAATGACCATGAAACCAGATACCTTCAGTTTCTCAATTCTTTCATTGATTATATTAATGGCTGTTGACACATCAGCCTTTGGATGTTCTGACAGGTATCTATTTCTCTCATCGGTTATACTCCTGATCTTTTCGATCTTTCTGTTCCTGCTGTCCTGAATCTCTCGGGCTCTCACCGGGTTCCTGCGTAATATGTACCTGATATTTTCATGGGTGCTCTCACAGAACTTTTCGGTGAATAATTCCATCTGAATCACTCCCTGTTTCAGGAGTGTTTCCATCTGCGGTTTTGTTGTTGCTGTGATATAATAGAATTTCTCATTATCCAGATCAGCAATCTGTTCAGTCTTGATCATACCACGATCACCAACCATGGTTACCGATTCACATCCGAATTCATCTGCAAGTTTCCTGATCTGTGATGTGAATGTTTTCACATCACTGGTATTTCCCTGAAATACCTCAATGGATATTGGCAACCCATTGTCATCTGTGAGGAGACCGATGACAATCTGCATCTTTCCTCTCTTTTTATCACGATTATATCCGAAATCTGCATATTCATTCTTCATACCCTCAAGGTATGATGAGGTTACATCATACAGATAGAGAACAGGTTTCTGTTCCCCATATCTTGAATTGAATAATCTCTTTTCAATTATTCTCTGATGTGATTCAAGCAAATCTATTGCATCGTAGAGATTATCCTCGTTGAATTTATCCATGCCTATGATATCAACCGCTGCATGAGTCTGTGCCAGTATCACATTGGCTATTCTTGATCCTGGTTCAATGAGTCTGGCAAGGATCATCCACAGTGATAGTTTCGCTTCCTGTGTATTGCCGAATGCTTTCACTATGCCAAGATCCTGTGCCGCCTTGAATAGTGAATATGCCGCACCAACGGATAGCCCCTGTTCGGCATCTATATCCTTCCGATCGATCAGGTAATCAGCCAGATTCTCCTTATATTTCAATGCCAGTTTTATTGTTTGTATTTATTTCAGTAGGAGAGCATTTCGAGATGTTTGCTATGGTTCTATGCTTAACTTTGTTTCCATCCCTGTAAGAATCCCGGATGAGAACCCGTCTATATTCCCTGCCACCTATGCGGGTTATGCCCTCCTCAACATGCATTGTACTGATGATCGATAACTGTATATGGACATTTCTATAGTTAGTGGCTACATATCAGAAAAATATGAAATCATATACAACTATACATTCACAGGAGATTTCAACAATTTATAGGGAAAAATGGAGTGGAACTTCCGCTGTATGACTCATCCATTATGCTCATGACAATGCAGAACATAGGTGATTCAAGAGTAGAAATGATGGCATTTAGACGTCGGGGTTCTGCATGGGATTGCTTCACAATCTGATACCTGCGAACGGATAGGCTTCTTATGTCTCAGAGCCTGTAAGTGACTCAAATTTTAACCTGTCTATCTGGCTTTTTACTGGTAAAATAACACATAACTTGAGGGGCACCTCTTAAATATCCTTCAGTGTTATCAATCGTGGGAAAGCCCGAGAGCAGCTGACGCCCATGAGGTGAGGAAAGTCCCCCCTCCGCAGGTGGAGGCCAACCGTCCAAAGCCGG
>JAJYDZ010000117.1 GCA_021790415.1 Thermoplasmata archaeon
GCCAGTCCATCAAAGGATGTGCAGGATTTGGGGGGATTCGAACATCTTTTCCTCCTTGAAGAATTTCGGTTTCGTATCGCGGAGAGTATTAGCTTGGCTACCAGCTCGTCAGTCCTCATCATCTCCCCAAATCCAGAACCTACCCTTATTATGATGATTGGGATCCCAAAGGAATGGTGATATGTCCAGTACAGTTGTTCAACTGAGGCCTTGGTCCATCCATACACGGAAGCTGGATTAGATGGGGTTGATTCCATATAGATCCCAGTGCTTCCATAAAGTGAATTGAAGCTGCTTGGATATATCAAAAGGGGTTTCCTGTCTAGACGCCACACCGACTCGAGAAGGCCAAGTGCAGGCCCAATATTCAATTCCATTGCAGACTTGGGAGAGTCACTACAAAATGGCCTGTCTGGAAATCCGATAGCAGTGTCAATCACTAAGTCAACTTCCCTCAAATCGTCCTGTCGCAAATCAATGGAAGATTTCCATAAATATTGAACCTGGCCTAGCACGTTTAATTCTTTAAGCCTCCAGCTTTCATCCTTTCTGACAATTTCGTTTACAATAACGTTGTTTCCTTTCGAAAGAAATGCTTTCGTCAATGAAGATCCCAAAACTCCATTTCCTCCGGTTATCAGAACATTTGACAATTCCATTCACCCTTAATGATAATTGTCAGTGAGTTAAATAAGGATTTTTGACCCAACTTCCCTTTGTTTTAGCTTATATCAGGTGTCAAGCCGTTTACACAATGGTAAATGGAAAAAGAAATAAGAGCATAAAATATGTTCATTGGATGGACTCAGAATCAGATTCTTCAGGGACTGATGAGAGATGTGACGCATTCATTTCATATTCTCACTCTGATAAGGAGTGGACTCACAAATTAGTTGAAAAGCTGAGACAAGTTCAAATAGGGGATAGAAACTTGAAGATCTGCATCGATGAAGACGACTTTGTCCCTGGAAAATCACTTCTCAAATCAATCGAAGACGGGATTAAGAATAGCGATAAACTCATATGCATTCTGAGTCCCAACTATGTGACCTCAGATTATACAGATCTAGAAGTTCAAATGAAGGCTTTGGATGATCCAGCAGGTCGAAGAGGATTGATAATACCGATAATACATAAAAGATCAGAAATACCGCCTTTTTTCAGAATCAGATACTATATTGACTTTAGTGATGAAAATCATTTCGATATCTCCTACAACCGGCTTCTTTACGCCTTAGGAGCACTTCCGCAGAACAACGAAGGACAAATTCCCCAGATCACTTCAACGGCACGGTTCTCCAACAATCACGTAACATCTTCGGTAGAACCAGACAGTATCAACGAAGAACTAAATTCGAATGCTTTTCCAGTTGAAAAAATGCCAGAATTCGTATACCATATCCAAACCTCAGCTAGAACTAGAAGAGAACTTGCAGAGATTAGTGACCATAAATTCAGATGCGGAATTGCCCTAAGATCTGGCGAATTATGGACTTTTTGTGATTTAAACATGGTGGAGGGCTCTCTACTGAAGAGGATTGGTACGGGATATATTGAAAAGACTCCTACTAACCATTACTACAAGGCCGAGATGCTAGACCTATTAATTGAGCTTCTTAACAGTAGCCTTCAATGGCACCTTAGACAGGAAAATCTCGATTATGATCGGAGCCACAAGAGATTCCTTTTTAGGCCAGGAATTTTAGATGGTGGGAATAGGCAAGTTTCCTGGCCAGGCATTGCAAAAACTGGCAGCAGGACCGTGGTCAAATCTTACGTCGCGAGTGGAGCGCGCAAATACTTTATACATCACGCTGCAAAAATTCATTTTGCAGTAGTAGGTGGTAGATTTTGTTTAATTATCAATCCGGAAAGAGTAAGAACTCTGGATGGAAGAAAAACAATAAGAAAATCAGGAGGATTCAACGAGGTATCCAGAATATATAATAGTGGATTTTGGTTGGATATTATGTTCTGGCTATATCAACTTCACTCCAATAAAGGTTTCAGGATTGGAAGAAGAGATTTTGAGTTAACTGTTTCTCCTAAACCTCTAGCAGTAGCTACAACATTCGGTATTTATGGTGACAAGAAGGATATGTTCTCCTTGAACTTTTTAAGCCGATGGGAAGATTACGAAATAGAATTGGAAGAAACAAACGACAGTGGTGAAGAATACGACTGACACTTGGCTTTCTGGCGAGCCATCGTTGACTTTCGGAGGAGGAAACTCTCACGTAGACCCTATGGCAGGCTTAGCAATTTTTGGTCCTCTATATCCGGATACTCATAAGACTATAACAGTTGGGTTAATTGGATCAAGGGAGTCTATATATTTAACTTCTAAATTTCTAGATTCCCTAAACGGTGTCATATTATTCGAAGACGACGATCCTATATTATTCCCTAAATATCCTGGAATGAATGCTGCATTCCGTTCATCTATTAAAGTCGAGAAATCGCTCATTCACACAATTTCCGAATATGAGATACAGAACATAACAAGACTTCCCACCTCAAGCGAAAGAGTGATTAGGGCCTCAGATGCTTTTCTCCAACCCCTAGATTCAATGAGATCATCTGAGCCACTTCCAGATGTCGTGATTTGCGCTATCCCAAAAGATGTCGAAGATTATTGTTGGAGTTCTCGTGAATCCATAAAGTCAAAGTATCAGAAGGTGGCCGATGCCGCTAGAAGGAGAGAAGCTAAGAAGGGCCAATTATTCTTAGACGTTTTCGATGAGGAACTTGTACCTGTCATAGAAGCACGCGGTTCTATAGATCTACATTCTAGAATTAAAGCTGGAGCAATGATAAAGAACGTCAAAACCCAAATCATTCTAGAAACTTCTTTGAATGGAGAAAGAACAACAGAGCCTAAATCCACTTTTGCATGGAACTTTGCTTTGGCAATATTCTATAAATCAAATGGATATCCCTGGAGACTAACCAGCATTGCTCAAAATGACTGCTTTGTAGGTATTTCCTTCTATAAGGAAAGAGGATCTTTAGGGGAAACAATGGGAGTTTCTATAGCTCAGATATTTGACAAATCTGGAGAGGGTCTAATTCTCAAGGGAGGAAAAGTGAAGTTAACTGATGGCGAGGAGAAGTCACCTCATTTATCTTATGAAGATTCAAAAAAACTGGTTCAAAGCATACTACAAATATACGAACAGAGAAACGAACGCCCCCCTGCAAGAGTAGTATTTCATAAGACATCTAAATTCTGGAATCAGGAAATAGATGGATTGAAAGATGGCCTAGGAAAAAGCATAAAAGCCGATTACGTAGCTATTGAGCGTAGCGATCTCAGATTTGTTAGAAATGGAGAGTACCCACCTCTCAGAGGAACTTGTATCGGATTATCAAATCAAGAGTATCTTGTTTACGGGATGGGTTATGTCCCCTATCTGGGAACTTATCCTGGACACCATGTTCCTACACCACTCCATATCATGCAGCATATTGGGGAAGCCACCCCACAAAAAATATGCAGCGAGATCATGGGTTTAACCAAAATGAACTGGAACACTGCTCACTTTTGTACCGGTATTCCTATCACGCTAAACATGTCACGAAAAGTAAGCTCAATTATCAGAGAAATTCCAGAGGGCGCGGAAATAAATCCCTCATATAGATTTTATATGTAACTCCAAGATAAGTGAAGTTTGTCTCTTAAGATTCGACACGTTTCCCGGTGGTCTCTACCTCTTCTTACTTTCTTTGAATGACTGGGAGCATAATTGCGTTATTATTATTCGCTCTCCCTGTCACTAACCTATTGATACGAAGATGTGTGAATCGTGTAAAGTAATTCCAGTATTTACATTTCTATTCCATATTCTTAAATGGAGCTTTTTGAAAGTCGACCACACCACACTTAGTAGTTCCTATCTCAGCTCCTTTGGACTTTCGGTATCAGCTGGGGATTAGAAATTGAAAGAAATTAACCCACTGAGATCGGATCTCAGGTTTCATTCGTCATTTATCGGAATTCTCCAATAAACTGATTTAATATACATATTGAGATTTATGCAGGGACCGGGGTTACCAACTACATGAGGGATACCATAATCGTAGTATACGAAAAGTGCAAGCAGGAGGAGGGTCATTATTACGATTGTAACCTTTCTCATGTTCTCAAAACTGATTTCAAATTTGATTATTAAGCGTCATGAAGAAATCATCCACCCGACGACCCGGAGTCCCTATTATTTGTGATATATGTCAGTACATGACCATCTAGGAACAATTCTTTCTTTCATTCGTTGACTGTATAATATTGACAGAATAAATTTATTTTTGTCTGTGGACTGAGTTTAATGGAAGGGAAACGAGGAAGGAGGTATGTGGAAACCGAACCCTTTATTTTTCTATTTCTTATCTTTTTCTCTTGAACCTGTAATCAATTTATCCATTTCCTTCCTCATTTTAACCAGTTCTTCTATAAGGTAATTCAGTAAATCTACATCAACTTCTAAAGTCTCGTCGAAAGATTCTTCTTTCCCTTCAAGTGAAAGATGTATTAATCCTAGTGGGTCACTGATATCGTATTGACCGTTCGACTTGTTCACGGTATCTACTCTCCAGTTAATTCCAGAAACTCGAGTCATGAACCCTGTCGCTAGCACATCAGATAGAAGTCCTTGAATAGCATCTTTCTTAGAAGATAGCTCTTTCCACAAGTATTCGGACCTTTCTTTTGAGATTCCGATAGACAGTAGATGTTGTTGAAATTCTTCAACGTCACTTTCTTCCATGAAGAGATCAAACAAAGGAGTGAGAGACCTCCCTGCCGTTGCAATTACGTCTTTGCTAACCTTAATTTCATTCGCCAGCTTCTTGTCCATTTCAGATACAGGAATTTCTATTGGTTCTTCACTAAGGACAATTGAAAGAACATGACCAAATACCTTTCTGAACTGGTCATCTGTTAATTTAGGTAATCCTCTTAAATATACCATCAAAGGGCCCGGAACCTTTGGATGTCTCTTTATAGGACTGAACATGCTTCTTCACCTACCCCATATTCCTGTGACGTATTCTTCTTGTCCTGGGGCGGTTCCTGTTCGTGCTTCAATTAAATTACCTATGGAAGACCCAGGGACCTTAACAAAATCAGTGTACCAATTACGCACAGAATATATATCGGTTTTGCTAAATGGTCTGAAATGCTGGAATAGATGAAGCTTAGGAATCTGTTGCTCCCTTTTGATTCCTGTTATAAGCATCAGTTTCGATCTTGCTCTAAGCTTAGCCATATCGATGGTATTTCTAATTTCTTCTATAAGTGCTCTTCCTGGAACAGAAAGTTTATAACGAGAATAGTCTCTAGAATAGACGGTTCTCTGGAGGAAATTTTCTATTAGACCCGTGCTTAGAAGTAATTTTAGATGTCTCTGAAGGACTGATGGGTTTATTCCAAGAGTTTCACTCAATTTGTTAAATGAAACCCCATTATCCCCTCCCTTCACCAATTCTGACAGTATTATCCTATTGGTGTCATTTTGAAAATACGCTTCGAAAGCCGAGTCAGTCATGTCCTCGATTATTAAATTCCAGTTTAAACTTACCAATTTAATCACCTATTTTTTCATTTCTCGAACACTTATCCATATCCGTAATTTAAGTTCTTTGCCTAAACTTAGCTTTAAAATGCGAACCTCGTAAATCTTTATTATTTAAGAAAGATATTTAGATTATTGCCAATTACACTTGATTATTTAAAAGAAAAAATAAGATTATTTGCCCTTGAGAAGAGGACAGACCCACTCTACCCTATTCTTATATTAGGCCCGTATGAACCATTAAAATGTAAAGAAACCTTAAGTTATTGTGCTTCGTATCTCCGAAAGAGGTTCCAATATACAGCGTTTATTGAAGAAGAATTAGATACTGACATTACCTTGGATTTGAAACTAGAATTTTTATCAGAGGTCAGTTTGGCCAATGTTTTCATAATACCTGAACACCATAGCTCTACCGGTTGGAAAGCTGAACTAGGCCGCATAATTAAATTACATAGGCTAAAAACATTAGTTTTTTACGAGAGCTACGTGGAGCTCGGTGCGGTAGTAGCAGATATGATATCTAGCATGCCAATCCAGCAATCGGAAACAGTTGACTCAAATGATTTAGAGGCTACTGCGAAGTCGGTCAGCAAACAGTTAAACAGCT
>JAJYDZ010000118.1 GCA_021790415.1 Thermoplasmata archaeon
TCTACCCATATTACGGTTACAAAACTAGACAAAAATTATGGTATTGGTAAAGCTCTAAATATTGGTATCACGGAATGTTTGAAACGGGAAGAATGTGAGTGGATTATGACGTTGGATCAAGATACCTATTTCGATGACGACGCATACCTTCCCATAATAAAAGCGGTTGAGGAATACTCCCTAACGAACATCGGTCTTTTAGGACTCAATTACACGAAAAAGAGATTTACAAAGACTTGCCTTGCAAACGACTCCGGATACCCAGAACCAACTGACTTTGTAATAACTAGCGGATCGCTAGCTAAGAGAGAGGTATATGAATTGATTAAATACGACGAGCGCTTGTTTATGTATTTTTTAGACAATGATCTTTGTATTCGCATGCTAAACGCCGGTTATGGAATAATGATTCTGGCAAAGCCCTGCATTTTGCATTCTGAAGGAGAAAGGGTGTTAAAGGATAAGGATGAATACTTTGTCCTTGATCCCTGGAAGCTATTTTTTGTTGGACGAAACTCAATTATTATGTACATCAGATATTTTACAATTAGACCAATATTTTATCTAGTATTCGTAGTGCTTGAAAATATATTTGCGCGATATAACATAAGAAATACCATATTTTTTGCGGTTAAAGGGATCCTTGCTGGACTCTTTAAGAATATTTAAGCCGTCTGAACTCTTCCACATTACGCGCATGTAAATTTTCAGGTCAACCTTCCGTTGTTACAAGGTTAATCTAAATCCCTTTATGAAAATATCCTTAGGACCGGATGGGGATCTCCTTTCTCTGCCTTTTCGCGAACAAGCATCGACATTCAATGATGTATTCTAACAATACAGCGAAGACAGATACTGACACTCAGAATGGAGAGTTCGTGGATTGACTCATTTGCAAATAAGCCATGCAGGATATTCCGTTGACCCGTTTATCCAGACAGTTCAGGCCTCCTCCAGCTTTGAAATCTTGCTCTGAGTTAATGCTGGACTTTCATACTCCCAGGTTTTTCCTTCAGTGAGCATGGTGGATACCCCCTAGTTAGTTTTCTCACAGTTGAGACAAGCGCAAACTTCCACGATCCCTTTCTCTTCTTGACGGAATCATAGTATTTACGTATGGGCTTATTTCTCAGGATGATCGTGTCAACTGCAATTGATAGAACCCGTCTTGCTGTCTGTGCACCCTCCTTTGACATGTTTCCCCTCCTCTTTATTGTGAATTAATCCCTTGTGCTCGTAATGATACCGGAGAATGAAGCCAGTTTGTCACTGGTTTCAGATCTTGACACATCACCGACATAGGATGGAAAGAGAGATGGAAGATAGTTATAGATTCCCGGTATTAACGCCAAGAGTTTCACATCCTCTGAATATAGGTCGATGTAGTGACAGTCGAACTACAACATAGATAAATCTTTGCTCAAGAAATTCCAGAAAATACTGCATCAAACAAGGAATGTAGTGTTAAGAAAGGGTTAAGTCGGGCAGAAAAGAGATTATTGATTCCCAATCTTACTCTCCATATTTTACAAAATACATTAGAGAGACTAAAACCTTGTCCAAAAAAATGTCATACAAATTGGTGAACAATAGAATCCATCCTACTGTCTAAATATATCCAGTTTACTAAGTCTCTGAGTGTTCTAGAAATAAAATAAGAGTTGCGCGGGTTCCCGAGCGTCCCTCCTATTATATCCCCTATTTTGTAATCGATAAAATCATATTCTTTACTAGCGCAGATCTTTAGCGACAGTTCCATATCTTCAACTCCGTTTATATAATATTCATTGTAAATGATATTGTCTTCTTCTTTTGCCCAACTGCCACTAAAAATCGAAAAAGAACTTGTCAATATATAGAAAACTGTCTCTAAGAAAAAAAAATCCCTGATTACACCTTTGGGTGAAGCAGCTATCCATCTGACTTTATATAACTCCCTGATTCTCTTTGTCATGAAATAAAGTTTCAATTTTTTATTAAAAATACTATACGCTACCTCTATAAAGGTTTCAGATACTGGTTTCGGTATACCAAGGTAAGCGGGTATAGAATGATAAGTGCTAGGTCTCGTGTATAAAGCGTGAAATTTGCTGGAGTCCTTCTTTTGCAGTTCGTTACGCAGAACATTAATATCATCGATCTTGTACATATCATCATTTGAAACTACAATCCACTTAGGATTATACTCTACTGCCTTCCTAATCCCTATATTGTAGTTGTGTGCCAGGTTGAAATAGAAATCACCCTTCCCTCCGCTTTCAACAAATATGATATGCAAACCTTTAAATATGCTTTCCCTGCATTCTTTGGCATATTTTCCATTGAAGTCTGCTGTTGGTATTACGACAATAATTTCTTTGTTCCCTTCGATCTCGTAGATATTTGCAGTGCCCTTCGGTCGCTCCTTCATCCACTCTATAAGCTGATCACGACTTTCAAAACTTTTGTAGAATTCAATGATTTTATCAGGATCATTGCTCATGAAATAGCTGTTACGATAATCGACAAGGCTGAAAAACAGGTATGGTCGGAATTTTTCTATCGAGCAGTAGAGACGACCTCTATTAGGTTTCGAATTTACTTGGTTTTGCTCACTAATCATATCCAAAGAAGTCCAAAGTTTTCGCTTTAATTAATATTGCGCAGAAATGTTTTGTTTTGCATATTCCTCTCACTTGATGAATAATTGAGAACAATTGTATACCTGTTTGATGCATCCTTATGTTGCCTATGGATCGTGACTGGGATCCGAGGGCTTCCATGCCGAAAGTTCCGTATTATTTCTTCCAGCAATGGAACATGGATAGACCTACTCCGTATTTCCTGCATGTCTCAACAACACGGCCCTTATCCTTGATCTCGTTGATCAGGGCAAGTTTCTCTTCCGTCTTGAAGTTTTTCCGCTCAGACATGTTTTCCCCCCAAATTCCTTTCCATAATTGTTCTAATATATTTATGGAGACATAAGCAGATATTGCCCTGTCATTTAAGGGACCGGTGCAAATATTGCGGAGTTAGGATTATTAATACTAAAACTATCACCAGTACGCCGATGGTTGTAAAATGTCTGATTTGCTTATCCCTAGAGTATCCGTAATAATAACAGCATATGATAGAAAAAAATATCTTATTAACGCTATAAAAACGGTCTTGAATCAGGATATGCCACGAGATGCTTATGAGATAATCGTGTCCAAAAACTATGAAGATAATGTCATAGATAATTTCATGTTAAACAATAATATAATTTCGATTGTTGATAACGTTCAAGGAATTGGGCCTCGGTTAGCAAACTGTATTCCAAAGTCAACGGGTAAAGTTTTATGTTTTCTAGAAGATGATGATTTATGGGAGCCTAATAGATTATCAATCGTAACAGAACTCTTCTCTAATGAACCAACATTGGGCTATTTCCATAACGCGTACCTACCAATAAGTGAAACTGGAAATGAAACAAGAGAGTGGATTCACCACAGAAATATCCCCGTTGCTATGAAGTTATCCTTGGATAATAATTCATTCGGGGAGGTTATTCATTCTTTGAAATTTTCTCCAAATTTTAATTTAAGTTCCATAAGTATATCACGCAAATTAGCGATGGACTTGATTAACAATTTACCCAAGATATTGTTCGCGGTTGATACTTTCTTCTATATCGGGTCGCTTTTTTATGGATATTCGCTTAAAATAGACGATAGAAAATTGACAAAATATACAATCCATAAAAGTAATATGAATCTTCGTTCTGATAATTTCAAAGAATTTATATCTACATCGCAACGTCTCTATCAACAGCACTATACATCATTTAAAGAGATGCTAAATATATTTGATGAGGGAGTCCTGTCTAGTCTCTTAACCTCTTACCTATGGGAATGGGAACTTCGGCTAAACTTAGTGGATGAACATAGTAACAGGAGCAAAATGCTTCACACCGTAATAAATGGTGCCAAGTGGTTATTATTTAGACGCGATTATGCGATGTTTCTTTACTTCCTTGCAACTGTGTTTGTAGTTTTTCCATTCCTTGCAAAAAGAATTTATTATTTTTATTTAATAAACGCCATCTCTAAATTTTAGTGCATAAATCTAAATTTGTTCATTAGACTATTTTAGGAATTTCGCTTAAAGAAATCTTGAAACCAAAATATATCTCACTGGTAATAATTACAACATTACTCCCTAAAAATTCAATGGTTAAGTACTTTTAATGTGTTTTCCTTTGGTCTCATCTCAACAACCCCTGGTGCTTAACTGATTATATTCCAGATAGTATTTCTAAGTTGTGAACCTTTCACTTCCCTCTTCTTCCATATGAATGGTTTTGCTTTTCCGTTATTTCCTTTACAAAAGCTGTTATTGCCTCTAAAAGTGCGTAATTGCTCCTGAAGCTTCAACCATTCATTGTTTCCCTTGAGGGTATGGAAAAGAATATCTCCACGATGTTCAGCCAACTTGCAGAGGCTGGCGTATAGTGGAGTTTAACATTGGTGTGAAGGGCTAACCATGTAAGAACCAGTTTTACATTGCCTTTTGCTGCCGAAGATAATTTAAAATCAAATAATGGGATTAACGTGAGTAAGGGAAATGGAGACAAAAAATATCCTCATCACGGGTGTGGGCGGATTTATTGGATATAATCTTTTAAAGAGAATTACGCCACGACACCATGTTATCGCCATTGACAAAATGGATATACCGATGGAAACCACTGTTAAACCTGATTTTATTGTAAAAGGAGACCTGTCCAATCCGAATACTTTTGACCTAATAAAAGAGAGGATTGATGTGATTTATCATTTTGGATCTATTTCATCTATAAGGCAATATGAAGGAAACTTACTGCCTGGATCAGTCGACACTCTTTCTTCTTTTATTAATGTGATGGAATTTGCAAGAAAAAATCAAGTTTCGAGCGTAATTTATCCTTCAAGTGGGACAGTTTATGGCAACACTTCATCATCAGTTGAGAGGAAAATTTCTCCTGTCAATATATATGGAGCGATGAAATATTCTTCCGAACTTATCGCAAACCTCTACGCTAACTATTTCCAAACTATTGGGTTAAGAATATTCATGGGATATGGCGACGGTGAGGAAAGAAAAGGCGATTTTGCTAGTCCGGTTTACTTGTTTATGGAAAAAATCTTGCGAGACCAACAACCCGTTGTATGGGGTGACGGGACTCAGTCAAGGGATTTAATCTATATAGATGATATAGTTGAAATTTTGGATAAGTGCCTGAGTATAAAAAACGAAAATCTTGTATTCGATGTTGGAACTGGCCATAGGACAAATTTCATATCCATAATTGATCAGGTCAACGAGATCACGAACAAGAACATCAAACCAATTTTTGTACCAAAGCCCAACAACTATTTGGAGACCACCACTGCGGATCCCAGGTTTATGATCGAGCTGCTCGGGAGAAATCCCATAAATTCTGCCGCAGGGATAAGGAAATTCTATGATTATTTGATTCAATTGCCGGGCCGTATGCACGCTGAAAAAGGGAGATTGAGCTAAAAATATTAACTATATTTGTAAAATACGTAAAAACCGATCAAAGGTAGTGGGAAATTAAAAAAATTTCATTGAAAGGAGAAAAGAAATGTTCATCAACAGATCCACATTTAAAAATAAGGATCGATATATTATTTTTATAGCGATTGTTGTAAATTTACTCTTTCTTTTCTTCTTTTTTGATTATTTTAATCTTAATGTAACAATATATGGCTCGAGTATTCTTTACTTAGGTATGAACGCCTATGGACCCGGTAGTCAGTTTGTGGCCGCTTACTTTATTTTGCCATATAATTTATTAATTTTTGCTCTATATTATGTCACTAATTTTAGTCTTACTTTGACCTTTATTTCGTTAAAAATTGTTGGAATAGTTATTTTATACGCTACAGGAGTGTTGCTTTATAGGACAATAGGGAACAAAAGCGACTATTCAAAGGCTTTAGTAGTTAGCACCATATTTCTTAATCCCTTCTTAATTTTTGATAACGATGTTTCAGTTTCTACAATATTTATACCAATGTTTTTAATGCTTCTTAGCTACCATTTTATTTTCCAACGCGGCGATCACGAAAATATTTCGTTTATGATGGGGAGTTTATCCCTTATGGTTGCTGGCTTGACTTACTATTTCCCACTAATAATATTTCCTACA
>JAJYDZ010000119.1 GCA_021790415.1 Thermoplasmata archaeon
TCCGGATCAGAGCGGAGGTTGCCGAGCCAGGTTAAAGGCGACAGACTCAAGATCTGTTTCCGTAGGGATCCGCCGGTTCGAATCCGGCCCTCCGCATATTTAATTTGATCGCTGAAATCTTAATCCCAAATTACCTGGAGACCGTGTACTTTTCGAAATTCAAGATCGTTGGAAATAAGTGATAAACCTCGGGTCACTGTCTCTGCGGCTATTAGCCTGTCGTGAAGTTCTGGAATATCAAGGGACAGAAAAACATCCCATCCATCTTGTGGAAAATTGGACTGGAAGATAAAAGAGGTCCCACTTAGTTCGTCCAGGACTCTCTTGACAGCATTCTTCGGATCGGCCAATCTCAGTCTCCCCTTCATTGCAATATAAATGAATTCCCCCATTACAATCTGCGGTACCAGAATCAAAGCCTCCCCTCTTTCAGCCAGGGAAAATACATCAGATGCAGGACCTGGCAAATTATCCTCCAGATATCTAGCCAGGCCAACCGTATCTGTTATGAAGTTTTTCACAACTTCCACTCTTCTCTCAGGCCTCTAATATCTTTCTCGAATCCTTTAATGTCAACCTTACCTTTCAATATACCTCTCAAAGTACCATTCCCATGCCTGATAATAATGCCTTCTCCAGAATCTGACACAATGACGGTTTCCCCACAGCTCAGATGATATTTATCTCTCAAATCTTTAGGAAGTGTGATCTGGCCCTTTGAACTAATCTTAGCCTTCTTAACCATACGAAATGCAAGTAGTTGTTCCTATATTTTCTTTACTTGAAGTAAAGAATTATGAATAAATATTTTTCAATAAACTGTAAATGAATTATTCAATTAGAACAATAATTAGATTCGAACCTCCGCATCTTGTATGATAGCCTATTTCTGGATTCAAATAATTGAAAATTCCAAATTCTATTTTCTTTACATAATTGTTGTTAGAGTGATCGAATATATTAATAATTGAACAGTAATGTAAATGAGTTCGTGTGGTCCAATTGGAGAACCATGAGATGCAAAAATGTTAGGATTGGGGTAATTATAAATGGATCGAAGTCGAGAGAGGTTAGGAAAGGCTTTGCTTGAAAGTCTCTATCCCAAGAACATTTGCCTTCCTGATCCAGAAGAACAAAAATTGGAGAAACTGGAAATAGGTTAAGACCAATCCAACATTACTTTTTTCCAGTACGTAATAGAATCAGCAATGGTATGGTTAATATGTATGTATGCATTAGTATCTTTAGTATGATCAAAAAACAGGCATATTGTGAGGTGTTTTTTCAATGATTACGAAAAACGACTTCGAATATCTAAATCCAAACAGAGTCAATGGCTTCAATAGATTTTTCTTATGGCCGGTCTTGCTTAAGTCTGGATATGAAAGTCAAAAGACAGAAATGGTCAGTCAACATATAGAGTTGGAAAAGCACTCCTTTAAACTGTCAGCATATAGTAATACGGAAAGTAGCCAAATGTTTGGTACAGATATTCTGTTAAAAAAAATTCAGGGAAACTATTACGTTGCTTTTGGTTATTTTAATAAGGTTTCTGGCCGGGATTACAAGAAAGGCGAAGAACTATTGAGGAATTCTGGATTTTCGCCAATCCATATAGCTTCAAGTACGTTATATGCATTTGCGAAACGTTCTAAAGATAAGGATGATTATATACTAAAGGAATACCGAGCCGGTGCAGAAAAATTTCAGGCCTATTTTAAGGATGAACACTATGACCATTCGGAAAGGAAAATAGAAGAAAGGCTGGAAAACGACTGGAACGATTGTATAAGACCCTATCAGATTGTTCTTCATAGAAGCAGCTCTGATGAGGTATCTATCTATGCTAACGGTCTCATCTTATTCTCCAAATTCCAAGGAGGGCTGGAAGTTGCTAATGCGATTACAAAGATCGCCATCGAAGACAGGATTCGTCTGAACGAAAGAGTTAAAGATGTAAGATATTCAGTTATCCCAAACCTGCCTATTCGCATAGTAGAGAGGTCCCCTCTGCGTATTAAAATATACTCCAATGCGATTGATAAAGAAAAATTTGCGGACAAAATAATTAAACATCTTGGTTCAAGATTTGCTTCGTATGGAGGTACGAATAATAAAGGAACATACCATTTTATACTTCAGAGGGAATATGATAACGATGGTACAATTAATACCATGTCATCTTTTGCTGTGAATATATTTGATAGTGAAGTAATTGTGAGCCCGACATCTGAATCTGATAATACAGATATTGTTGATATCTTCTATGGAGTAGAAAGATTCTTTCGGGTAGAGGAGAATTGGTTGAGAGCTTGAGATGCTATCGTCTGCTGTGAAAGAAAGATTAGAATCCGCCAAACGCGAATGGAACCACGCAGTGGCAAAGTACGTTCTCTATGACGTTTTTACTAGGGGTGATGTGAGCCATCCCTATAGATACGTTATTTCGGAACTGGGGGTCAAATTAGATGGGTCTCCTTTTGGATCTTGGGACGTTGTAATTGCAGACAAAGGGGATCTTGGGAAAGGATTGCTTACTCCTATATTTATAGAGGTTAAAACCCAGTTTAGCGATAATGAACACCTAATTACGGAGATCGTTAAGAAAATAGAGGAAACTGAGGAACTTATTGAGAATGGAATGCCTTCATCACTGCTTGCCCAGATACCTACTACTAATGGAAAACAATTGGAACTCAATAAGGATAACATGGAATACGCACTATTTATTCCAAGTCGGGATACAAACTCACTTATTGATTATATCAAGAAATACAAAAAACAATCAAAATTCAGAATATGCTTTGTGCTTTGGGTATTTGACAACATTAAGTTTGTTAATAATGTTATCAGCATCCCGTACCTTGCGAGTAACGGGATAAAAATTTGCAAAAACATAAGAAATTCAAATCCTTCTCCCCCTTTTAATAATGTCTGTTTGTGTAAACACAGTAATGAAAGTCTAAACAGATGGTTTCAAAGAGGGGAGGAGCAACAAATTCAGATTGGAGGCACACTTCCACCAAAGTTGACCAGAAAATGGACAAATCCTGCCGTTGCGATAACAATCATCCTGGCATCGGGAAGGGTAATTCATTCCCGCGAAATTTTCATCACAAGAGTTGACTTATCCAGAAAGATCAGAGAATTGTATGATTACTACAAAGTGCCATTAAAAGACAATGAAATAGATTCATACATCTCTTATATGGAAAGCATGGGAATTCTCAAGGTTGATGGGGACATTCCACTCAAACCTTTTCGGGTGGCAAATAGGGTTCGATCACTTCTTGATAATGGTGACAAATTATTGGAAGAAATAGTAAAAAGAGCCTATAGGAAAAAAATAGACCCTTCAGCGGGTTATTTTGAATAGATAAAAGAAAGTTTTACGGCTCTTTGTTCGTCCGATTCGCAATGAACAAAAACTTAGTCGGGAGCAACTTACTTTTAGATATGCTCCGCCACAGTAGGATATACTCATAAATTCTGGTTATTCTTGCTGCCCAAAATGAAATGTTTGTCGTCTTTTCCATCGACTTATATTTGATTCGCTCATTTTCACATCTTCAAACTAGAATTTTGCGGAACCTTTTCAGTCTGGTGTAATTCATTTTCGAATTTGTGAAAGTTAATCGATAATCATAAATTGTTTTCATAACTTTACCTTTTGTGAATGGTAATTTCAATTCTGTTACAAATTTCATATGGAACGTTGCCGACTTACTAAGGGATGTCTACAAAAGAAAAGACTACCCTGATGTAATATTGCCTTTTACTGTCTTAAGACGACTGGATTGTGTTTTATCTGAATCAAAGGATGAGGTACTTGCAACATACCAGAAATACTTCGGGAAACTTGAAGATCCTTCCGCAGTCATAATGAAAGCCTCAGGGCACAATTTCTATAACGTTTCTAAATACGATTTTGTGAAACTGCTCTCTGATCCCGCAAATATAAGGCAGAATTTCTTCGATTATCTCAATGGTTTTTCAGCAAACCTTATAGATGTATTGGAGAGATTCAAAATCAGGGATCGCATCAACTATCTGGCAGAGAAGGATCTCCTTTACAAAGTAGTGCAGAAATTTTCTGAAATTGATCTTGGCCCTTCCGCCATATCAAATCACGACATGGGATACATTTTCGAGGAGCTTATCAGGAAGTTCAACGAGGCCAACAATGAAGAGGCAGGAGAGCACTTTACGCCAAGGGAAATAATCAGGTTGATGGTTGAAATTCTGATGTCCAAGGATCGGAAGAGACTGGAGGAACCTGGCATAATAACGACAGTGTACGATCCTGCCTGTGGAACAGGAGGGATGCTTACCGTGGCAAAGGATCACATCATTTCAGAGATAAACGGAAAGGCACAAATTGAACTGTTCGGCCAGGAGATAAATGATGAAACGTATGCAGTTTGCAAATCAGACATGATAATAAAAGGAGAGAACCCAGATAATATAAAGCCAAATTCAAGCTTTTCTCATGATGGTTTTCCCGACATGACTTTTGATTACATCCTTTCCAACCCCCCCTTTGGAAAGGACTGGAATCAGGACAAGGGATTTATTGAGGAAGAATATGAGAGAGGTTTCTCGGGAAGATTCGGAGCCGGTCTCCCTCGAATAGATGACGGTCAGTTCCTGTTCCTGCAGCACATGATATCAAAAATGCACATACCAGAAAATGGAACAAAAACAAGAATTGCAATAGTATTCAATGGTTCACCTCTCTTCACAGGAGATGCAGGATCAGGAGAATCGGAAATAAGAAGATGGATCATTGAAAATGACTGGCTTGAAGCAATAATCGCATTGCCGGATCAGCTCTTCTACAACACAAACATTAACACTTATCTGTGGATACTATCAAACATAAAGGATCATGAAAGAAAGGGAAAAGTGATTCTCATAGATGCAAGGGATATGTTTATTGAAATGAAAAAGAGCCTTGGGCAGAAGAGGAAAGAGATATCTGATAAGCAAATAGAGGAGATCAGGAATCTTTACATCAGTGCCAGGGACGGCGAAAAAGTCAAGATATTTGACAATGAGGATTTTGGCTACAGGAAGACAACAATAGACAGACCTTTAAGAATGAAATTCGTCATAAGCGAAGAGGGAATCTCAAAAGTTTCTTCAGATAAGGCATTTAACAAAGCAATGAACGGGAAGCGGAAGGCACTTGATCAACAATCGCAGACCTCGGATATCATCATGAATTCATTATCTCAGTTAAAGGGAATGGAATTTAGGACTAAAAGTGATTTTGAAGATAAACTATCATCTCTATTTTTGAGCAACGGGATGAAACTTTCGACAGCACAGAGAAAAGCTCTCGTGAATGTTTTTGGAGTCAGGGACGAAAATGCGGAAATATCAACAGGACCTGACGGGAAACCGGAAGCCGACACAGATCTGAGAGACTATGAAAATATTCCACTGAAGGAAGATATTAATGTCTATTTCAGCAGAGAGGTAAAGCCATTCGTACCTGATGCATGGATAAACGAAAGTGTCAGGGATATTAAGGACGGGAAAGTAGGAAGGGTTGGATATGAAATCCCATTTAACAGGTATTTCTACAAATTTGTTCCACCCAGACCACTGGAAGAAATTGATGCAGATCTGAAGAAATTAAGAAATGAAATTATTGGTCTTCTCAGAGAGGTCACAGAATGAAGTATCCAAGATATCTAGCTTACAAGGACAGCGGTGTTGAGTGGATTGGAGAGATACCGGAGCATTGGATAGTAACCAAACTGAAATTTATTAGCTGCATTAGTGCGGATTATGGAATAAACCTTAGTTCAGATAATTATATTGATAAAGGTGCACGTTTCGTAAGGATAACAGATATTAATGAAGATGGGACATTAATACCCGAAGGGGTTTTTATTCGCGAAGATCTATCAAAAGGTAAGATTTTAGAGAATGGGGACCTCCTATTTGCGAGAAGTGGTTCAGTTGGTACTTCACTTTTATTCGCACTTACTGACTCTCAAAAGTATTCTTTTGCAGGATATTTGGTAAGATTTCGATTAAAGATAGGATATTCACCAAGTTTTGTGTATTTATTCAGTCAGTCCAAACTTTTTAAAGACCAAATTAAGATGAATTCCATAGAAACAACAATCGAAAATTTCAATG
>JAJYDZ010000120.1 GCA_021790415.1 Thermoplasmata archaeon
TGTTTGGTAGAAGGGACAGTTGATGCGTGGAATATTTTCTATCTGAAGTGTTTCCTTCTGATCTTGGCCCGTTTATCAGTTCTTCTTGAATGCCTTGAACAGTTTTGCCAGTGTCTGCTATTATTATAGTCTCCTACTTCCAGATAGTCATTAAGATTTACTAAAATCTGGCAAAACCGGGAAAAAGTGCTTCCTACGTCGTCAAAAATTTTGTCAGTCATCATCAATCCCCCCCTTCTTCTTTCCCTCTTTTGGAAGCATCATCTCTCTCACTACCCATACCTTCCCTTCCAGTTGGTGCTTCCAAACGCAGGATAAAGACTTGACTTCCTTACACTGGCTTGGAATTCGCTGTTATGGAACGCCCCACTCCCATATCTCACTTCTATTGCGTAATATGCATACGCTGCAAGCTTTATTCCTCCATCATCAATTTCATGGTAGGACCACTCCATCAGCATGCTTATGACCTCGTAGAAGACTAGATCCATGTCTTCTTGAGATGCCACTTCGGGAGGAGGAATCTTTTCAAGAAAATCAAGATAAGCACGCACGTAAGTGTCGTTCTTTTTCCTTCCACCGTTCACTTCAACTTGGCCGTAAGTCTTGTGCCAATCATATATCTTGGCATAACACTCTTTCACGTTCAAACTCTTCGGAACCTTTTTCAAATCTTCCTCCCATGATCCCATATATTATTCCCCTCCCAAATCTTTTGAGGTTAGTCTGAGAAGGCTACCGTGCAAATTCCTCCATAATTCCCTGCTCCCTCTGCGTTAGCCCATATAACTGATAGATAATCATGTCTATCAGTTTATCTGTCGACAAAATTGCTCTCTCTGTAGTGCCTATGTCAAATATCTGCACGATGCTGTCATGAAAATCTTTCGCAATGGTTTTCTCCATTTTTTGGTTGAATGACTCCATCAAATCCATTATATTTCTTATATCCATCTTAATGTTAGCTACGCTTCTCGGAATTTCGATGGTATCCAGTATTTCAAATATCTTACTCTTGTTCCAGATTTTTTTCCGGGAATTGCTATTCAGATACAACTTTATTGCAAAAAGGAAGTAATGTCTAATCAATTCTTCCTTGATAGGAATTCTCAGCATATCTTCGTATCCTTCTTCGGGATTTATGAGAACCCTGAGCGTGAGGACCGTTCCTTTCTCCAGAACATCTATTCCCCGGACCCTCCCATCCTGCTTATAATCTATCGGTTCTTCAACTCCCAGCAGATCTACGCTGTAGTCATCCGTTTGCTTCTGTGATGGGCTGAAGTCCTCTATATGTTTAACGGTTTTGAGTTCCTTGACCGTTTTAAGGTCAATATACTCTCTTAGTTTTCTGTGTTCTGTGTCTTGTCTGAATTTCTTTACCATGCTCTGAAACGCTTCGTACACCACCCTCTTCTGTTTTAGAAGGATTACCATCTGTTCTGCCAGAAAAGATATTATTTCATGTACGACGTCGGATTCGCCGCTATCCAGTAAACGCTTCACATACCCCAGAAGCTCCTTTTCGTTTATCTTCTCATTCAGAAGCTTGATGTAGATACGCCTAAACTCTTCCAATAACGAAACAACCTTCTCTTGCGGGGTATTGAAATCGATTTTCTTAATTGGAAGGTCTTTGATGTAGGGCCTGTCCAGAACCCTGGATGTTTCTGTTGTCCCGCTGAAGATAATCTTTTCTATATAGAAGGATAGCAAGGGAGAGTTAAAAAGCGCTACCAGAAACGGGAGTTTGTATTTGGTTCCTTCTTTCAGAGTGACATTGACCAGCTTTTCTGTAGTCAGTAAGCTTCCATCATCAAAATTCGCCACCAGCCTTTTCCCCCTCATCACTTTTAGAAACACTCTGGGTACCATGATTTCATTCGCCTCTTTAACCCAACCGCCGTTCGATTCAATGTCTATGTCAGTAACTTTCCTTATTTCGTATCTGTCCACATCCGGGACCCTATTTATGAAGTGGTACTGCCCTTCCTCGAGATTCTTTTTTTCGTCGTCAGGGATATACAGCCCCCTGAATACTTTATCAAATATTTCCTCAAATTTGTAGCTGGATGAGCTCACTTTCTTTATCAATCGGGACTGTTCCTCAGTTATAGGCCTGAAAATTATTGTCATAGCCTCATTCATAAGTGCTGGGTCAATTGTGCCGAGGTGTTCCACCTTTTTCTTTGGGGAATAACTCTTAACAGGTTCAACGGAGTCTATTGTTACCTCATTTTTCTTTCCTTGCTTACCTTTCTTAAAGACGAGGATCAGTTCCTCATAGTTCACGTCCAAAAATCCCAGTCCTACATCCATCAAGTTTGTGATGTGGTTTTCATTTATGAGCGAGAACCGTATGTCTCTCCAATCATTGTAAAATGCAACAGTCTTAGGAACGATCATGCCTACGGTGCCGTCGTCCCTCACCAGGTTTATGCCCTGCTCCAGAAAATATTCTGCGCTGTTTCCGCTGCCAAGGCATGAGAATTCGTTCTTGATGAACTTTTTCTCTTCCTCGGTGAAATTTGCTCCATAAGGAGGATTCCCGATTATATACGAAAACCCATCTTTCTCTTTTAGCGTGCCGTCTTCCTTGAAGAACGCTTCAGGGAATTCAAGTTCCATGAAGAAAGGTTTGGAATCTTGGAGTTTATCGTCAATCTTGAGCAGTTCTTTCACTTCCAAAATTAAAGGCATTTTGACCGCCGTTTCTTCATCCAGAAGCTTTTTTTTCACCTCTTCGACTGTGGCTTCCTTCAACTCTCTCCTGATCTGGATCAGCTTAGCAATACCCTCCCTATGCGATGCGAACAAGATTCTATCTACTTTACCGGGTATGAGAGAGTTGCCTGTTTTTATGTTTTCTTCCAGTATCAAAGGGAGTCTCTCACCACGTTTAAGGGCTTGAAGCATGAGGTTTACTGCGCCTATCTCTGCGGCCTGTCCATCCAGATCGACACCGTATATGTTTTCCTTCAAAATCTTCCGAGGATAATTCTCTACCAAGTGAGGCAGATGGTTGTATTCTTCAATTCCGTTTCCTGTCTTACTGACAATTTCCTTCCTTGCCAACAAAATTGATTCATTATACTTTTCGTAGTAATCTTGAAATGTAGAAAAAGCAGATATCAGGAATGTACCCGAGCCCATTGACGGGTCGAGAACTCTCACCTCAGAAAGTTCACGAAATTTTTCCTCAGCTTTCAAAAAGTCCTTATTGCTTATTAGATCAAACGTTTCCTTCCATATAGGTTCAATTGAGTCTTTGATGGCCTTCTTCACTATGTAGTCGACAATGTAACGCGGTGTGTAATATATCCCAGTGCTCTTTCTGGTTTCCTTGGTAGTCTTAACCATCAACCGTCCGTTCTCAATCGCAAAGGTTCCACCAAGGTATGATTCGTAGGTGCTTCCCAGAACATCGGAAGAAAACTTCCTGAAGTTCACCAGATAAAGACCTGCAATAATGGTTCCAAGAATTTTATCATCGATCCTGACATTTTCGCAAATGTGATCTCTTTCGAAGATTCTGCTGTTGTACAATCTATCAAAATTATGGAATATCTGGTTTTGACCAAAGAACATATCCGAAAGGGACCCAAATTCAGAATGCTTTGACCAGTAATCAAACGTATCTTTCATAAGGTCAGGACTGTCAAGAATCAATCTATCTTCCGCAGACCGCACAATAACGAATCTGTCCAATATTCTCTGAGTTGCTTCCTTGATCTGTTCGAGCGTTAGAGATGTGTTTCTTTCAAAGATGTTGCTTGCAAGGATCTTTCTCCAGTATTCCATTCGTTCCAGAAATCCTTGATCTATGTCTGGTCTCTCTTCCCTTGTTTCCAATTCTTCTATGCGTCTGGAGATAACCGAGTCTCGAGACAGGTAAAGGAGGTCTTCCACCCTGTCCATGTACTGGTCAGGAGAATCTATATCGAGTATCGTAAGACCGTTGAACGCATTGAACACCCTGAACTTTTCATAATTCGCCAAAACCGCCCACCTTATTTTGGCCTGGGCGCAATAATTCAGCACCTGCCTTTCTTCTGGAGTCCAGTCTCCAACGATTCTCTTGTCATAAAGGTCTGTCTGCTTTCCTCTTTCAGATACCGATTCGATCTTGCCAAATTTCTTGGTTTCGACAAATATCTTAGGTATCCTGCCACCCAGGGCCGCAGGATCATCAATCCAGATGGAAATATCCACGAAACCACCATGCCTGACATATGTTTCTTCGTCATATTCCCACGAATTGGTGGTCGTCCATCCCAGTGCGTCGAATAGTGGATTTACAAAGTCTTTCTTGACGTCTGCCTCACTTAACTTTTCGATGCCGTCGCTTCCATACTTCTTTTTATAATCTTCATATTGATTCTTCAATTCAAGAATTTTCGCTGTTAATTTTTTACGTTGAGCTTCGTTTGTCATGTCATGTTTTCCTTGTCATGTTCCTTCTTAAATTTCCTTAGGTGTTCCCCTACTACAGGATCCAATATCACGTACGTTCCATATACCCTTTCTACGTGCTGCAGATCAGCAACCCTATGTGTTTCTTTTGCCACCAATATTCATGATGCGATAAAATATAAAGGTATTCATATAGCACTTGCCATGCGAAGGAAATCGCCAGAATGATTTTCAGCGTTGAAGTCCTGGAAAGAGCGAAAATACTGTTTTGATATTTTATCCGGCATTTCAGGTAGCTCATGCACCTGTACCGCTGAAACGAGGGGAGATATTTTCAACAGGATGTCAGCAGAAGCGTCAAAGAAGGGATTGGAACCTACCCTAACACCCTGACCACGCACTCTCCCAATATTCGTGATTGAACATATTTTGAGGATCGGTACAACAACATGCTCCCCATTAGCCTCCAGCCCCCTCCATGTTCTTATGAAGACCCGCACTTTTAAAGTCTCTTTCAAATTCCTCAGACTTACTCACCCTTATGCCGTTTTCTTCAAATAACTCCTTTTTCTTGGAATGAAGATGTCTATCATAGGTTACTATATAGTTAGCTGAGATACTCTTGGCTACAGCGATGAGATACCAATCATTACCAATTTCGTTCAGCATCTTTTGGTCATGCTCAAGCTCCTTCATAGGAATGTGGGTTAACGATGTTTGAACCCTCCCTATAAATTCCTGGAAGTAGACCTTGCTCACCTTCTTAAGTTTGGGGTCCTCTTCCACTATCCTGAAAATCTCTCCCAGCAGGACGTCGCAGGTGTAGGCTTGCACCCTACTCTCAATAATCATATCAAACACGAACCTGCTCGCAGTTCTTGAGTTCTTTGAAAGTATCGCTCTGAATAAAACGTCGGCATCAGTAACTATTTTCATTACCGAGATGCCTTACTCTATTGACGGCCTGTTGAAGATATTCCTCGGTTATATCATTCTCAATTGCAAAAGAATGAAAACTATCCAGTATGTTGCTCAGATAAAGTGCAGACTTTGTCGTGTATTTCTTGTATTTATTATACACATACTTTAGAAGGACTTCGGATGAGATTCTATTGTAGTGCTCTTTTATTCGAACCAGGGCATTCCTTTGAGCATCTGTCAGATTTTCCCATGTCTTATGAGCTTCCTTGAATCCAGCTGGTGTTAGACAATAACCGTCAGAATCATTAATCCCACCAGATCTTATTAGACTTACCATTATATCCTCTAATTCCCTCGAATAGGGGCCATAATAGTAGGGAACAAATTCAAACAACACATTTTCAGAGAATGACGTTTCCTTTTGGAGAAGGAACATTTCCTTCTGAAGGTGGGTCTTATCTGGAACCCCTTCATTATCTTTCAGGGTTCTGCCTCGGGCAAATATCAATAGTTGAAGTGCCAGAACCTTATCCACAAAAATGTTAGTTATAGAAAATATAAAAGGCTTTAGTTACCATTCACGGGCGATGGTGTTCAAGAGGGAAACGAGGGCACGATTTCAGCATCCGTCCCGTTTTACCGCCATGTTTGCATATGCAGGCTTCCAGTCCATAACGTCAAGGATAGAGATGCAAATTACCGTACCTGAAAGTATATTGCAGTCTTCAGATGGTCCCTGTTCCTGGCGGTGTAGTGGGGGCAGCCATC
>JAJYDZ010000121.1 GCA_021790415.1 Thermoplasmata archaeon
GAAAACACGCTCTTTACAAAAGATTCTTTGCTTTAATTTTCATGGAACTTCCGTTTCAATATAGGTTTTAACGTAAATTTAGGTTTAGTGGTACCTTCACCTTCTTTTGGGTCTCTGATACTCAGCGTCCCCTTCTGCTTTATCCGCATGGACGACATATCCTCGTTTCCTGACTGCGCTTATAATGCGCTCCCTGGAGATGCCATGCTTTATTATTGCTGCATTTTCAGTGATCCTCTTCCCAAAATACTTTGAAAGTTCTTTGTTATTTGCTAGATCATTTATGATAGAGCTATCCTTTGCAAATAGGATATACTGGCTAGAGAGCAAAGAGACTTCATTCTCCTTTTCCCCGACATCGGTTATAAGGGTCACTATGTTTTGAGGCAGGGGTGTTCCACAGAGTTTTTCCAGTCTGGGCATAATGTCAGCACTGTTTCCGAAGGTGTTTAGGTATCTTACCAGTGACGCTTTGGTTATCCTTGTGACTATTACCTGATCTATCGATATCAATTCAGATAGTTCAGCAATGTACATTATGTCATCAATGGGAAGATGCGAATCGATCAACATTTCATAGTTTGGAAGCAGGGAAACCTTACCGCCAGTTTTCCTTCCGGCTGCTTGAAGAATGGGTTTAGTATTCTCCGGGCTGACATCTGAATTTTCGCTTCCCTGGATACACGTGTCCAGAGTTATCTCCTCTGATGACGTATTGATCTTTCCTGCAATATAGAGGGCCTGGAGATGCTCTAATATTGCTGTTTTGTAGACAGAATAGAAATAGTCTCGCGGAGACTTCAGTATCTCCCTCCTATAGTCGATGCTCGAATGATGCCATGATTCCCTGCTTATCTCGAAAACCAGTTTCCTGCACTCCTCAAAAACCGTGGTATTTTGAAGGACCAGATCGATTATTTCTGATACTTTGTACCTTTGTTTTTTTTCTAATAGGCCGATAATAATAGAATGGAATCTGCTAAACGTGATTCGTAATTTTGTGCTGTACCCAGTATCTTCCTCGATCTCGTGCGCATTTTGAAGTGCGTTCAAAAATTTTGTTTTTGAACTTTCGCTCCAATCCAGAATAGTTTTCCCGCTTTCGGTTAAGCCATAACGTGTTCTCGGTCCTTCTACCCAGAGCATGATGTGAGCTACAGTAAGGACGATCTCTATCGTTTGCCTTGAAATATGTGTCACTTGTGCTATCTTGGTTGCATCATGTTTCTTTCCTCCTCTCTCGAGGAATTCAGTGGCTAAAAGTATCGATACTACTTTCTCGTATGGTTGCTGGAACCCCTGGAGAGGTGCTTTGCCATCCTTGCTTGTAAGCTTCACTTCCAGGCCAAGATTTTCTCTGATCTTCCTGACGAATTCCGGTGATAGTATGACTGTGCCTGTGGAGGTGCCGCGCCTATTGCACACAAGACATGTAATACCCTTTTCTATCAACGATACCTGGTCGGTCTGCCCGCCGTTCTTCAGCCGATCTAGGAAAGTTAAGGCAGGGATCCCGGGGTACCTGTCTTGAGAATCTATCAAGTTGATATATGAAAGAACGCCAAATTTGTTGTAAAGTTTACTTAACAAACTGCGTTCAGAATTTGAGAGCGATGAAAGCATGGCTTCAAAATTATTAGCTATTGTTGCATAGAGACCCGAGATGCCTTGCAAATCTTTTGTGGCGTTCCTGTATCCAATGGTACTCGCAATAGAATCGAGCAAGTTCTGATCATAGTTATTAAGGCAAGAAGGAAGATCGTCGGGTTCGTGATCATAAGGATAAGTTGCATTTCTTTGACTGACAAGTATGGTATATTCTGCTGGTATGGCATAAAATACGGGTGATTCGGGTGAAGGAATAGCAAATAACAGGTTCTTGCTCAAATATTTATGGACATTTTCCCTGAAGTCTGAAATATCTAACATAATTGCCGCTTCTACGGTGCCTCCGAGAAATGTTACAAACCTGAATATTGACCGATCTACGGAATAAGTATCGAAGACACTCGTGAAAAAGTAATCAGGTTGGGTGATCTTGTTGAAGATCCGTTGCAAGCGATATTCAGTAATCACATTATCAATGTTCTTCTTATTCCATGGAGGCTTCAAAACTGTTTTCTCTATATCGAGAAAATAAACGTCGTTGAGAGCGCCTAGAATTTCTGTGAGTGTATAAAACTTTCCGGCTTTGAACGTTACTTTGTCCATTTAGTCTCTTCCCGATCTTTTGACAATGTGTGTCATGCAAGAATTTTGTTTGGCTGTAGTTTGATCACCCCACCATCTATTAATCTTTGCACCGATTCTTATTCTAACCTCTGGACGTTTTTATAATGGATTGGATCGTTCCAACATTTCCGTTATATAGATCATGTTATGCAGCAAGTTCAATTAAAAACCTGTCTGCTTTCTGTGCAAGGAACTGGACAAAGTCTTCAGATGACATTTTGGATACACCATATTCAAAATATATATAACCATAATCTTTTATACTATGGCAGTCGTCAGTGGATTGATACACATTAACATGCCTAATTTTTTGGTTTCTGTAGATTAAGTGTTTCTCTGCTTTTATACAACTCAATAGTCTAATAAGGTAACTCCTCATAAAACATTAATTACTACATACATAATGGATTCGTTAGAATCCGGTATTTTCAATAAGAAATGATGTGAAAAATAATTATCTGATAATAAGCATATAATTCCCATATAGTTCATAACAATATTTTTATACTATAGTTAGTTGGATGTTTATGTTGGATGTGAGTGTTGTCGAGTACAATATGTTCCAATATGTGCAAGGATTTTCTTCGAACAGAGAAAACAGGGTGTTAAGGAAACACCACAGAGAGAGTTATAAGAAAGCGACCAAAGCTATTTTTTTGGCAGCATTGGTCTGCACTGTGGCTGGAGTTAGTTACGTGGCAATTGCAGGAGTGCCTGTTCTTCAGGACCTGGGTCATATGCTACCAGGTTCTTTAAGTGCAATGGGTTCTTCGAACGGGGTCTTCCTTTGGTATTATTTTTCCCATGGATTCACATTCCCCAATTTTGGAGCCTGGTTTGATTGGTTGACTGTAAGCCTTGGACTTTCCTACCCTATAGCAAAGATCATTGCCAGTGCTCTGGTAGCTGCTGGTTGGATAGATGAAGCAACCGCTGCTGGCATCCTTACCGCCACTGGATACGTTGGTATTGTCGCAGCTGCAGCAATAGCCGCGTTCTAGGTAGACAAAACTCTTATGGACAATTTTAAAAAACACTTGGTAATTGGCTCTCTGTATCCAATACCACTCATTTTATTTTTGCCAATCCTTTATATTTTTCATTTTAATAACATATTCTGGGGAATAATGCTGGCTTTCTCCGAACTCGTATCTGTGTTTTTTGTTTTTATGACTTACATTATAGACAAAAATGAAAAGCAGCTTAATTCTGCGTTTTTACATTACTTAAAGTCAAATAGCTTTGGCCCTTTATTTGTCCTTTGCCTCTTCCTTAGTGAGTACATGCTCTACTATCTCTTCTTTCACATATCCTTTATGAATATTATTATCATGAACTTGTTTCTAATCTCACTATTGTCATTGTTATTACTTAACCCGCTATCCAATAGAAAATATGACAAAATACCTTCTACTGAAAATGACCCAAAGATTGTAACGGCTGATCTGCTTGATGTGTTCCACAATTTCGGAATCGCTCCCCATCTGAAAATCATACGCACTGATAACCTTAAGGTTGCGAATGCTTATCAATCTAAAAAACATTATATATATGTTACAAGCTATCTGGCATCTAAGCTGACACATGAAGAACTGAAGGGAGTTGTTGCGCATGAAATAGCTCACTCAGTGATGAGAGACAACCTGAAACTATTGTTCTTTAACTGGCTGGTACTATCATTTGGTATCAATGGTTTGTTGTTGCCGTTTGTACTCAATAGATACTATTTTATGGTGGTGGCATCCTTCATTCTCTTGTGGTTATTCTCCATGGTTTTGATCCCTATGGTTCAGAGAAGGTTCGAGATAAGGGCTGATTTGCTTGCGTGTAAGGTTGTAGGAAAAGAAGCTGTTATTTCAGCTTTGTGCAAAATAGACTCCTTCAACTTGATCCCTAATAAGTTCAGTTCTCTTTGGAACATGAATCATCCCTCCACATACATTCGAAAGAAAAAGATTGTTGAATGGAATGATGGATCTGAATAGGAAAAAATCACCAGAAGTAAAGATAGCCACTTTTCATCAAAGAATTCTTGCATATATTATTGATATTTCTGTTCTGATCTGCATATCGTCCTTTATTCTATTCCCGTTACATAAATCATTTGGTCTTTTCGATATACTGGAGACCTACTCATATGGTTTGAGTGGCATCAGTGCATCATACATAACAAATCTGCTGATTTCTGTGATTATTTTTATAGCAATCTCTTACGTATATTTCTTCTTTGAGATTTACGGAAATTTATCTGTGGGGAATAAGCTTTCACGCATAAGGACAGTATTATTAAAGACTGATAAAAATAGTTACCTGATTCCCGTTCTGATAAGGTCTGCAGTGAAAGCGTTTCCCATCTCAAATCTTGCAGATTCACTATGGTTACTTAGAAAGAAATCTAAACCGCAAAAGTTGACTGAACAACATTTTGGGGTTTACCTCATAAACACGGGTAAAAATCATCTATCAGATTACCTGATAATGTCGTTGATTTTGTACTACCTCCCTCTCATGACAGTTTTCATAATAACAATACTATCGGGAGACCATATTTCTACTGTAACCTCCCAAAGTCTGAATTCGTCTCAAAATATGGATTTCCATCAGTTAAGTGCCATAATAGCTAACAACAATTTCTCATTTGACCTTCAACTGGAGCTTGGAGGAATATTCTTGCTGATACCAACTTTCTTCATAATTTATACCTCTTCATTGTTGGAGGGGTCTGTAATGGGACTGGCGTATCTATCTAGCAAGGTCACATTAGAACATAAAGTGCTTCCGCAGTTCTTCCCGGAGACTATGGCGTATGTCTTTGGAATAACTTTCGCGATCTGCCTGACTATTATACTTGCAAGCTTTATTGAAAGCTACATAAGAGGAGTCGAATATGCTGTTTTCGAAAGAATATGGAAACAGCAACTAATACGAATGGTCTTTTTGTTCTCTATTTCTTTAATTCTCATATTAATTGCAGCTTCAATTGAGTCAGCTATTCTGACCTGAATATACAATTCCTCAATCACAACTGACCACTCATTCATATCCTCCCTCAGGAGAGAGACTCTTACCTTGATGCTCTTGAGTCCGCCCATCGCAATGGCATGGAAAAATTAGCAGGGTTCCTTGTATATAGCGAACATCTAAAACCAAAGAATGAGCCTATCCCCAATATCAGTAACTTGTCACTTGCTGGAGTTGGAACAACACCCGACAACGCATCTTACATGCTGAATTTTAGCAGTCCATTCAGCATTAATCCCCATTGGATAAAATTATCCGCATTTTCTGGAAGTTATGCGTCCTTATTGACTTATAGTGGCCATTTATCTAGCGGATTCGAATACACAGATATTTCAGGGTTTCATAATGCTGTATCCATTACGAACTGGAATGGTAGCTCAAGCGGAATATTTTCAAATGTGACTATAAAGATTGATTCTTGGAGTGTACCAGGTCACTCATTCACCAAATATGGTTCTTCTCTTGAAATCACTTACAATAACAACACTATCTTATCAAAAGAAAATACCCAAAGCCGGACATTTCGGAAGAGGATCTGAAAGAACTCAAGAAGATCGAGACTGTGTGAATATTATTAAACCCTTCATTTCACGGCTTTCAGAGGCGATAGGTTTATTCATGAAGCCGTATTATACTATGTGATGAGTGGATCATACATCTCAGGAACAGGCAGAAGACAGCTCTTATTACTTCCGGACATGATTGAAAACTACATTGAAGAGGATAACCCAGACAGATTCATGGACTCCTTTGTTGACAGTATGGATCTGGGGAAATTTGGATTTAAATTCTCAATACTGAAAGATGGTGCAGGAAGGCCGTCGTATGACCCTAAAGATGT
>JAJYDZ010000122.1 GCA_021790415.1 Thermoplasmata archaeon
AGTACCCAGACAGGTATCAAAACCTGTATCCTGTTACGAAGATCGTTGACGAATTATTTTCACGGCACCTTTCTTTGAGGAAGGAAGTTGAATGCGTTTCATTGAGATATTTCAATACATATGGTCCAGGAGAAAACACTAAGGGGGCTTACGCAAGTCCTATTTCAAAATTTATCTCAGCCGCTATTAAAGGTAAAGACATAGAGATATTTGGTGACGGGACTCAGAGCAGGGATTTCATTTACGTTAAGGACACAGCAGCCGCATCAATCGCTGCTTATGAACATGGTAGAGCTGGAGAAAGTTATAACGTTGGAACCGGTCTAACGACAACGTTTAATGAAATTGCAGAATTAGTTAAATCCATAAGCAAAAGTAATTCCAGGATCACGCACGTAAAGAATCCTTTCAAGAATTACCAGATGTTCACGCAAGCGGATATGAGAAAACCTTTTAGGGAGCTTCAGTTCAAGCCTAAATATAACTTGAAAAATGCGATAAAGGAAATGATTCGAACTGAATGATCATTTTCAAGATCTTTTTATAAAGAGATTTGAGCCTTTAACCATGGATATCTTGCATAAATATCCAAGAAACTTTATGAATAAGATCCCTTCTATAATATCTCTTTCTATCTGCGAATATGAGAGGTTATCCCACTGTTGCAACAGCATAATATTAACCAGTAGGATTGGATCCTAATTGGGTCTTCCACCCTTTTCTGTGTCAATCTCATACAGATTGGACAACATTGGCCTTATCCGTTAGGAATCAATTCGATCCGATATGCCTTTTAGGGGATCACCAAGTGCTTCAATCTCCCCGTAGACCTCAGATACTCCAGTGTGGAAAAGATTCATGTATACTGATCAAGATGGCATGAAAAGTATTTTCGTTGAGGGTTTTTGTAAGCCCTAATTTATACGTCTATAATTTGGTTCCATTTTTGCATTACTTTTTTTGAGTAAAATTTTTCAACATAACTGGCTACTTGTTTTCTCATTCTTTCAACAATGTCTCCATTACTGACTAACTTCATTAATTTATCAGGAAAATCGTTAATCGAGGAAACAAATATCGGGAGATCATCCTTTTCTAAACCATATATCCCAGAAGGTGTAGAGAGAACAGGTGTTCCCAGAGAAATGGCATTTACAATCTTCGTCTTAATTCCACTTTCATACTTCTCAAGGATTGGTGCGATGACTAAATAGCTACGCTTTATTAGTGTGAAAAGTTCGCTTTCTGCCAAAAATCCCATGAACACACATATGTCATCGTTTTCAAATTTTTCAGTCCCTTTTCCAGCAAAAACAAATTTACATTTTATTTCAATTCCTTTAAATTTCGGGGCAATTACATTTTTTATATAATTTACTGCATCCTTATTTTGTTGGCCATAAGTCACATCACCATAAAAGAGTATTATTTTATCTGTTCCAAATTCCTCTGATAACTTAGCTGCAAATACTTTATTTTCTTCTGCTCCAGAATGATATACTGGAGGAATGTCGAAAATTTTGTTTGCAGGTATATTAAAATAAGTGGAGAATTTTGTGGTTTCGTCTTTATTAATTAAAATAGAGGTATCTGCAAACTTGGATATTTTGAGGAATATTAACAGAATTCTCGATTTTGTATTTGGTTTTTTGCTAAGCAGAAGGTTAAGTGATGGATCATCAAGAAAGTTTATCCATTTATTTTTCATTAACTTGGCAATAAACCCAATGAATGTTAAAGGAGTTCCTACTGTTATAACCACATTTCTTTTATTATGATTTGTTATTATATTTTTAAATATCCATATGTAAAATAATACCAAAGAAATAGCTTTAGATTTTTTTCTTGCAGAATTGCATATACCGCATAGTCTCACATTATTTCTTAATTCTTTTGGTATATCAGCTTCTGACCCAATTCCTTGAAGTATTACAATATTATTATAATTCTGAAACAAATACAATACATTCGTCAAGAGATATTTCGGCCCACCACCAGTAACAGGCCAAATGTGTTCATAATTAATAAGGAATATTTTTCCTCTCATTTATTATCTATCTCGATTTCTTTTGGAATTAAGTCCATAGCCCATTGCTATCCATATACAACTTACAATCTTGCTTAGCAATTTCTCCAACCTTGCCAGACTGTATTTATTTTTGTTACGACTCCCCTCCGAAATTCGTATAAATTATTTAACCTGAACTCCCCCACCCCAATTTAACACATAGGGGAATGCCATACGAGGCATAACCTGAATCATGATTCTCGTTAGTTCGTAAGATATTAAGGGAGGAGAAGCATATGAATATTGTTGATTATGGGATGCATCTTCACTGATCTGCTCTGATTGCAATCGCCGATCAGCATTATCCTATCAATGGGAAGGTCAACATATTTCCGGATATAAGCCCTAAGGTAATGAAGATCAGAATTGTGTGATATTTAATAAATGACAGTACCGATCGGGTAGATAGGAAGAACATAAAATCAGGATAGGTAGGACCAGTGTCTAAAACTAAGCAATTTACCGACAAGCATCTGATTTCCTTATTGATTGTAATAGCTTTAATTTACATTATAATAATAAGCTATTTCTCTTATCTTAGATATACTGATTTTTTCACTTCAAACTGGGACATGGGTATTGGAATGCAATCACTCTGGACAAATACACATGGCTATCTGCTCTACGAATCTGGGGACTTTGAAGGGTATGGAGTTCTTTCTTTTTTGCAGGTGCATTCGACATATGTCGCCTTATTGTTTTCATATCTCTATGCAATCTATTCCAGCCCATTGACCTTGTTTATAATGCAGGCTGTCTTCATATCTCTGTCAATAATTCCCTTATATTGCATTTCTAGGAAGGCTGCATTATCTTCTCCACTTATTGTGTTTATGGTGCTGCTATTCCTCTTGAATTTTTCAATTATATCTGGATTGCTTTATGATTTTCACTGGGAATCCCTGATACCGGTTGAATTCTTCAGCCTGTTTTTACTTGTTCTTGAAAAAAGATACTATCAGTCACTTGCTGTTTTTGCCGTAGGGTGTTTGACACTTGAAATTTTTCCATTCATTCTCGTTGGTATAGTATTCTATTTACTTGTTACAAAATATTTCGGAGAAAACAAAACCAATCCTCTCTGGTCTAATATATCGAATAAAGTATTGTTCATTTTCCTGCTGATCGCAATAATATCCTATCTTTTGATTAGGATTGCACAATATTATGTTATACCGTTAATTGTTCATCAACCTCCTTACGTTTCCGGCATTTCTGCATCCACAAATTCCCTTTTATCTATACATTTAAGCACTGGCAATATCTCGCTATCCCTCCTTTACTGGCTGATGATTTTTATATCACTTGGGATGTTGCCGCTACTATCACCCAAATTATTGTTAACAGCAGCTCCCTGGGTTTTTTACACCTTCTTTTTAACAACAGGATTTACCACCGGGTTCGGAAACCAGGATTCCCTTCTCACAACGCCCTATGCAATGCTAGCAAGCATTGGAGGGATTGAATTCCTTTCAAATAAGAACAGGGACGGCTTCTTTAAACTTTTAGGTATAATCATATTGATAACGACATTATTTCTGATGATTCCATTATATGGAAAATCTCTGTCATATGCCCTTCTTTCTAATAGGATACCTGGCTTTTTATATGCCCTGGTCCCAGTTGCTTTGATTGTGTTCTTATTTGTATTATATTTGAAGAAAGCTCGCCCTAAAACAAAAAATGTTCTCAAATACGTTGCTCTCTTTGCATGCTCTCTGATTGCATTGAACCTTGTGCTCAGTCCACTCAATGTTCAGAACTTTCAGGCCACGCCATTACCCGGTTATTCATTCTCATATTCTGTGAATCCAGAATTCAAATACGCAAGTGAGATTGCTAAATTGATACCAAACAATGCAACGGTACTTGCCTCCGATAACCTCTTTCCACTGGTTGCCAATAGCAGAAACGCCTATTCACTTGCATGGATGCCATACAGCGACGGGATAATCAGTCATCTGCCATTCAACGAATCCAATCTCCCGGATTATATTTTCATAGATGAATCGTCTTTCTATCTTCCTGAATTCTTGAACGTTGCTACAACCAACCTGTCTGATTATGGTATATACGCATACACCTTTTCATCTGCATTTCCTGGATCAATTGGACTCTACAAACTACATTACAGATATACGCCATATTATATTGGCATTCCTGTTCCGCAGATCCAGACTTTTAACTCAACTAACCTTGATATTGGGACAGGCGGCTCAGTTGCTTCCTGCCATGATTCACAGTCAGGAAAAGCCATATTCGGGCAATCTAAAGAAAATGTCAACCAGACAATCTGGTACGGTCCATATACAACAATTTCTCCTGGAAACTATTCGCTGGCAGTATCATACAAAATCGATTCGGGCGGAGTATTCCGGCAGAATCTGACTGCATTTAAGCTTTCAGGCTCTGTATATCATGGGGACATTATATTCAGCAGGAATATCACATTTGCAGAATCAGAAAACAATACATGGCAGAAATTAACGATCAACTTCACCCTGAAGACACTCATACTTAATGCACAGTTTCTGGGCTCCATGTACCGGGAGAAAAACAGCACTCTCTCACTATACCTTAATGACATGGTATTAAGCAGATCATGAAAAACACTCCTTGTTTACGGAATCGATGAAATCTTTCAATTTATAAGATCCCCTGTCGTTTTCAATTTCCATGGCCCTGTTCAGGACAAAAGTTGACATTCTTTCATATGTTTGAGGATCACAAAGACCTTCAATGGATTCAGCCCATTTTATTTCATCATAGGAGTTCTGGAATAACTCATAGTTACCCAATGTTTCAGTAAAGGGTGGCAAACAGTATAATACAGGCGGTATTCCGTAATAAGCAGCCTCAATCAGCGGGAGGCCAAATCCTTCATATTTGGAAGGTATGACTATAATATCTGTACGATCATAGATTGACCCTATATCATCGACGTTCTGAACGATCTCGATCTTACCAAATGCTTCAAGTTCCATGGAAAGTTCCTTTTTTGGATTTGTTACCAGAAGGAAATTGTAAAGTCCAGGACTCCGGTTTTCCAACAGTCTTGCTATCTGCAGGAAGAAGTGCAGATTCTTATAAGGGCGATCTGTTGAGATACATGAAATCGTGATTTTTCCACCCCTGATCCGCTTTAACGAAGAATTCAGGTGTTCTTTAACGGGAGGATAATCCGACCTGTCCCTGATAATAATCGATAGTTGAGGCCTGATCTCAAATTTCTCAGCCTCGCTCTTGACATATTCTGTCGAAAATATGGCAAACTTTATTCTTTTAAGGTTTCTCAAGACTTTCTTATACAGCAATCTTGTAAGGAATTTATCTGAATATTTCGTAAAGGCCCTGAAGTCATGAAATCTTACGATGAAATTTTCCCTTCCTTTGACAAGATTAATCAGCGTCGGTTCTGAAATTAATATCAATTCTGATTTATCGGGCTTGAATCTTTTTGCTATATACATAGAACGGGTTAATCCCATTGAAATTGCTTGCGGTAAGTGTTTGAAACCGTTTATCAGACAATCATGTTCAGGCAGGCTCTTCATGGTATATCTGTCAACAACCTGATACCATTTTACTTCGTACCCTGAAGCTTTTAGCATGTTGCTTGTCTTTCTCATAACGGATGTAATACCATCATTCTTACGGGAAGCATTCAATATTGCAATGGATCTCGTCATGCGGTGATTGATGCCATTATATCAATAAGTTTATCAAGCTGGTATTCAAGTCTCAATTCCGAACCACGAATAATACAATCTTCAGGATTTATTCCTGTATCCTTCATGGACCACAGGTTATACGCCTTAAGAATCAATTCATCTCTTGAGTTAACAAGCCAGCCTGTTTTACCGTCTATAACAGTCTCTGAAGGGCCCTCCTTATTATATGTTAATGCCGGAACCCCACATAACATGGATTCTATTGGCGTAACCCCGAAAGGCTCATTGGTGAATGGAAACACAAAGAAGTGGGCATTTG
>JAJYDZ010000123.1 GCA_021790415.1 Thermoplasmata archaeon
CATAGATTGCCACGGCAACTATAGCTGCTCCAACAATCAGACCTCCTCCCACCATTCTGCTCTTCCCGCTTCCGAAATAAGCAGTCATGGCTCCGAGAACAAGCAGTGATAGAGCCAGCAGGGCCATAATAACCAAAACAAATACGTCCCAATTCCAAGGATTCCACGGATAACTAATCATTTTTTATCACAACTTTACTCCAGTTAGCGTTTTAGTGTCTATAACACCATCTATTTTCCTGATCTTGTCAACAACAATTTTTCCAAGTTCGCTGAAGTCGTTAACATCTATCTTCACTATAAGATCATATTCTCCAAAGAGTGGATGAATCTCAACGATATAGTTAACCTGAGATATCTTATTATAAACTTCATGTTCCTTTCCCGGAACTGTGCTGACAAGTACAAAAGCTATAGACAATTAGACACCCTATAACGCAATGATTCTTATCATATAAATCTTTCATAACTGACCATCTGGCTTACTCATATGATTATTCCAGCATTATTGTGAAGTTCTCACCCTGCCATTTTTTTTCATTTTCCCAGAATATTGTAAATGTAAACGAGTTGCTGTCTTTCTCGTTTGCTGTTTCAAAATCTGATAAAAATATCCCCGTATGAAACTGGGTATTCTCAACATCTTTGACACTAACCCACTTGTCGAAGGAATAGTGTATTTGTGCCGCCTCACTGAGAACTATTCTTATCATTTCACCTTTTTTCACCCTTCTTATCTGATCCCTGAGATTCCAATAATTTATGTGAGATTCAAACTTGGAATCAACATACCTGTTATAAACAAAATCAAGCTGATCTGATACCTTAGCATCCATAATAGAATGACATAGTTTGATATATTCAGCGTGTGCCCATACCAAGGGCATTGCTGATCCTGAAGGTTTTCCATTGAACAGACCTCTTTTTGGAATATCATCTGAATCCCATATCTGCTCCGGGATTAGACCACCGGTGCTGGTCATCTTTTCCATTGTTGAAAGAAGTCTCTGAGCTTCTTCGAAATTACCACTTGCTATTTCATAGTGGCCTCTTTCACCAACAAGAAGTGGCCATCCCCTCCCTATACCTGTGCCATCAAATGCACTTCCATCAGGATGTTCCCCATATCCATCATGATTATAACGGTGCCAAACGGGGCCGCTTCGGGTTTGGGTCAGGAGCATATCATCTATGACTTTTATAGTATTTAGAATTTTTTTGTCTTTTGCGCTTCTGATTCCAAATCTTACCATGGCTGGAGCATCCATACAGATGAGATCGGCAGCGGTGAATTGTGAGTGTTCCACCGGCCGATTTTTAACAGAGACAGGTTCGTTTCCATTGGATGGATGAGTGGAATCTCTTCTTGTAATTCTCATATAATAACCTTCCACAGAACTTTTTTTGGAAATATTTGTGTTCATCACATATAGTGAGCCATCTATCCTTGAGTTGATGGAATCGGCGAAGCTCATGCATAAATTAGCTTCTACTTTCATGCCAAAGGCCTCAAATAATTTTGCAGCGCATAACAACCCCGTTATTTCAACGGATATTGTAAATGGTGTAATACCGCCATCCTCTTCCCATCTGTCCTGATCAGTTGCAGGACCGTTTAGGATTATATAGTGAACCGCTTTTCTAAGCATTGCAATAAGCGCGTCTGATTTCCCTATGATGCCTTGAGAAAATAAGCGATATGCAAGAATTAATGGGAATGCAGTTTCATCCATCTGTATGCCGTGCCAATAGCTCTTTCCGTCCAGCCATAAGTTCTGAAACCAATGACCATCGTTCTCCTGAGTAGCCATTAAGAATCTGAATGCGCTATAAGCTCCTTCCTTATCACCTGCAATGAGAAGGCTCTCTGCAGCTTCCACCATATCTCTGGGCCAGATAAGATGATATCCGCCTATGTCGTTATCTCCCTTTGTATTTCCCCATGGTATGGACAGGCTTGCTATTATGGCTCCTGGAAATTGACCCTTTGCCTGATGGCACTTCAATACGATGATACTTTTCCTGTATAACCTGAAACGTTTTGACAATTTCTCATCTATTTTCAGACTATCCATATAATTCTTCCATTGATTCCTGTATTTTTGAAGTATAGTTTCGGAATTGGATTCCATGGATACCAGAACTTTTAGGGCAGCTTCCTCAGGAGATGTTCCGTACCCGATATAAAAATCAAATTTACCATTCTCCGGTAATTCAAGCTCAGAGGTTATTGCTATGTTTCCATCGTCGCACTGATTAAAGTTGTAGGTCATTTCCCCATTCTTTTTGATATCCTGCCATCCATCATTTATTCCAGAATATCCGCAGGAAGTTCTTTTACACTTTATGTTGAAACATGATGCCATGAATATGGAGTCTTTTCTTGCAAATACCATGGTATTTCCCTTGTAATCTCCTATCCATGCTGAATTTCCGTAACCTGAATTGTTAAGGTGGGGTGCCAGAAGAGAGTATAATTTTAGATTCATCTTTTTAAGATTTTTGAAGGTTACCGATTCTATGAGAACGTCAGAATCTGGATCGGTGAAGACGATCTTCTCAATAGAATAATTTCCTAATTTACATGTGTTTGTTATCTTGAAGGCTGGGGTGTTCTCGTCTATCATATCCGTTTGATGATAGGTATCTCTCCTCTCCTCCGAGAAAAACCCTTGACCCGATACGAGAAACTGGTGATCCCGTAAATTTGCTATATCAATTCTTGGATAGTATATTTCATTAACAATTCCATGTGATATTGTAAACCAGACCTTACTGTGACCTGATATTGAGGTTCCAACGCCATCTTTTGAGCTTGAAGTCCACCTTGGTTCTATGCCTGGACCCCCAGTAGCTTTTATTGTTTCCATAATAGATAATACGCCTCTCACATATTTTAATTGGTTAGTTTTCCTAAAACTTTTATAGAAATCCTTTCTCATTGCCACATGATCAACATTTTTCAACCTTTAGAACAATCTATACGAATACTACAATCGTTTAGACAAATCAAATCCTACCTTTTACATGGTAGAAGATTATTAACATTATAGTTCCTAATTCAGGATAAGGATAGTTTACTACAATGGTCTGGTTTTCACTTTTATGTTATACCGTTCTATAGCAATTAGTGAGTGAGTATGCTTAGATACAGCTCAATCCTTCCAGAACTGGTGTCTTCTATATACTAAGTAACCAATGGATGATGCTAATATGACAACAACTATTATTGCCAATATTTCAGTAAAACTGACAGTTTTTGTCTGGTTAACGATCTCATATGAGGTAATCGAACCTGGGAATCCAAAAAATATAATAAACTGCTTTCCAGAAGCGGTATTACAAACATAATCTGAAGCACAAGTTCCTGTTGTTACATTACAGCTCTGGTATATTTTACTGTTTAAAGGATTTATAAAAATGAGGTTAGGTTGACTATTTACATTGTTAACTAAAATGAAATTATCCAGATGATCAAAAAAGGGGGCCCAAGGAATGGATGATGATCGATAGGTTATATTAATGGTATTAGAATTTAGATCAATAAGATAGATTATTTGACCGCTTTTCTGGCTAACAGGATGTGATGTGACGTAAATGGAATTGCTTTCGTTATCATATAATATATTCGTAGGACTTCCTCCGCTGATTGTTAAAATCCTTACTGCATTACTTGAAACGTTTAAAATAGATATTGAACTGTTTGAATAGCTGTCTGCAAAGATGCAACTTCCATCACCATTCATGATCAGTTGCTCAGGTTGTGAGTTAGTGGTTATGTTTTTAATCACTTTCTGTGTGTTTGGGTCGACGACTGATATATAACAGGAAAGAGTATTTGAGACATATATTTCCCTATTAAATGGATCATATAAAATGCTAGTTGGCTCTTTACCAACTGATATATTTCCGGCGATCAGATTGTCGGATGTATCTATTAAGGAGAGGTTATCTGAATTATAGTTAACTACATATAATATTGAATTTAGAGGATCAAGATACATTGTTATGGGGCACTTGCCAACTGAGATATTCTTCACGATGGTATTTGTCAATGGATTGAATACAGTCACGTTGTTGGTAAAGCAAGATGAAATATATACCAAATTGTTGTTTGGATTTGGTACTATGGAATTATAATTGTTAATCATAGGCCCTACACCTACTGGCATATATACATGACTGCAGGCGATATTCTTAGCAAGTGGCAATCGGTAGTTCAATAAGGTGCCGTTTGAAGAGAATTCAGCGATACATGAATTTCTAATATCCGAACCAGGAGAACCGGAACAATAGCTTAATTTAGCAAGTATATCTGCGTCGTTTGATATGTATGTAGCCTGATCTACTATACTACAAAGCCCTTTTGTAGCTTGCGATGAAATTTTATCCAATTTAATTTTAGACGGCGTTTTATAATTGTTAGTCGGTGAAGCAATTGAATTGTAATTCACCAAGTTTTGATTTGAATTTCCAATATTATATTCCACATGTTCAGCAAAGGAATATGCTGAGAGAATAACGATCAGTACTGACAATATGGAAAGGATATAATACAGTTTTCTTGTCATGTTATTCATAAATAGTTCTCCCTTCAATGCTGATTAAATATTGATCTTTACCGGACATGTTTTACCTTTTGATTCTTTGTTGAATGGCGAATATCCTCTTTGTATGAAAATAAGTGATTAAAATATTTGGTTTCATTGGAAAATATGGTTTTAAATATTTTCAATCACCTTAAGTTGCTGATCTTTCGGTCAACCAGAATTCCGTTTGCTATGTAATCTGATCTCTTGTGACCCTGATCCCAGAATTCTCTTGAGCCGATTACCTCATATACGGTGAATGAACCTATTACTATGGTTATGTTTGTGACCTTTACCCATGTGTTGTTTATTGGGTTATATAGGCTCATACCGTCGGTTATCTGACCAAGGAATACCCATTCATCTGTTCCGTTTGTTGTTTGCACGTATACCGGTTGTACAGTTGGTCCCGATAGTGAGATGAAGTTGTCTATTCTAATGATGGATGTTACATTCTGTGTTATGATGATCTGCTTCACCTTGTTTGTGAAGAATTTGTCCTGATTGGTATTGTAGGATAGTATCTTCTCACCGGTATACAGGTTCTGAACCTGAACGGTGGAACCGTTTGCAAGTGTGATGTTGGTACCATAGAGGACACATCCACCGCCTCCGCCACCTCCACTGGATGTGGAAATGGTATCCACGAAATTCATTTGAATGGAATGACTAGTTCCTGTTTCTACACTTTGCGAGGAAAATGAATATGAACCCGCATAAACATAGACTGTGACATCTGTGTTCATTGGTACATATACATTGTAATTACCTGCTGAGTTTGTGGTCGCATAATATGTTAATGATCCATCTGCAGTGGCAGTTATGCTGGCACCTGAAACATGAATGATTTGACCGTTATCATCTACCGTTACAGTTCCATAAATACTTGTCATTGAGTCGTTAAAGGAATTTTCGATTATCTGCTGTCCTATATCGGATGAACTGACCTGTCCTAGTGACATGGAATAGTAGCCTGCTGATCCCTGATAAGACTGAGGATTCAGGTTGCTTAGTGTGTAGCTTGCACCAGGTTCAGCAAAAAACTGCCAGTTGCCGCTACTGTTTGTCATAACGCAGAATACGGTGTTAACACCGTTGTAACACTGTGTGAGGTATACAGGAGTATTTACCGCCCGGACCCCGGTGCATCCATATTGTATCTGTTTGTTTTCATAAACAACTCCACACAGTGATACTGTGGGAACCAGATCAAATGTGACCTGTGAACTGGCACCCTTTTGTGCATCTCCGCCTCCATATACACAACTTAAACCACCAACAGTTATTTTACCGTTAGAACTTGCTGCTAGTTCTGATTCTGGGATGCTTATGGTACTGACACTTACGGACAGATACCTGTCCTGAGCTGGTGAGTATTGAACATTAGAATTCTCTACTGTTTGATTAATTATGGGCGTATCTTTATAAATTGTTCCATGCCCACAGCTAATTAA
>JAJYDZ010000124.1 GCA_021790415.1 Thermoplasmata archaeon
AAAGACCAGTCCCCTTGAGGTAGGTATAGATGCCACAGACGACAGATAGTTATATGTATTTACGCAGCGCATTGTTAGATCTTATGTCATTCTAATTCCTGTAAGGTATGCCAAGGTTGATGTTCATTTTCCATCTTACAGCGGCTTCGTGGATGTCCTGATATTGATCGTTTAATCCTGTTTTCTCTTACCACGAGAGATCACCTCTGACCAGAGACACAACAGAATCCAGTATTCTCTCTTTCACCATTGCCGGGTTGTGCCAGTTGAAAAGTGATGGCTCAAGGTAGCATGCCAGCGCACACTTATTACAACTCTCGTATGGGGTCCAGTCATAAGTGTTCCAGAGCTTGAGTATGTTGGTATCCCATACCTTTACACTGCCGTTGTATTCATTGAGAACATAACATGGCTGGACAATGTTCCCAAGAGGATCAATGTTTATGGTGAGCCATGGTTTGCACCTCCATGGATCGTTTCCATACCATGAGTTCAATATTGAGGAGAAGTATTCTTTTGAATTAACAATGGGTAGGCCACTCAACTTGTAGCCTTCAAGCATTTTTATGGTATCCCTCAGCCTCATTTTTTCAGGAGACATTTTCTCGGCAGTTGTGTAGTCATAAGCTATCTGAAAATTCACACTTACACCTAATTTCATTGCCAGGTCAACAATCCCCTGTACCTGATCCATATTTTCACGGGTTATGGTGGAACTTATGGCAATGGGCATATATCCCTTTGCAGCCTCAATTCCCTCCACTGCGTGCCTGAATGAACCTGCCATCCCACGTAGCCTGTCGTGAACTTCACCTATGCCATCAAGGGAAACAAACAGGTAGTTGAGACTGTCCCTGATTTCCTCTATTTTTGCCTTCAGAAGCCATCCATTGGTAACCATGGAAGTGTGAAATCTTCTCTTGGATTCGTAAAGTATGTCACCTATATCTCTCCTCAGGAGTGGCTCACCACCCTCAAACCCAAGGAATGACACTCCCGCTTTCTTTAAGGAATCCATAATCCTTATCTCATCCTCCAGATTCAGCAATGTTTCGTCTTCTCTTCTCCAGAATGGACACATTTTACACTTCAGATTGCACGAATACTGAAGCTTGTGACCTGCTATGATGGGAAACTTTTTGTCAGGAAGGCTTCTAATTGTCCTGACTATTCCCCTGCCCATTACCGAGCTCACAAGCGACATATTGAAACATGAACAACTGTTATTCATACTTTACTAATCTAAATGTTAAACATTGGGCACAGTTCAGGACCGGGATTAATCGTATTTAATAATGAAGTGGCTTTAGTATTGGTGAGGATTTGAAAAGTTTATGTAAATGATCCCGGCGCATTCTATTTCGGGGACAACAACGTCGAAAAAGTACGCAATCGTACTTGTCTTCATCTTCGAGGAAACCATAATAATACCATTTCTGAATGCCTTTTTCTAATCTTTCACGACATGGATTAAGCTGTAATGCAGCCGGTATACAGAATAGATACCTTTATCAGGGTAGTAAGTCGTTGAGGATTTATCTATCTATCAACTGCACACTTTTCACTGGCTTTCGTTCCCCATCTTGAAAGGATAATTCGAGTTCGAAAATGTTAAAAATGAGAGAAAATCGATTGTAAATACGCATGGATGAGCGTTCGCGGGTGGATTCATTTCAACTTTCATTATAAAAACTTATAACGGTAAATTGCCATACAGCACCATGGATTCGGAAGATAAAATTAAATCCGTCATAGAAAGTTCCAGGAAAGTCTCCAGTGATGGTTCCCTGGTTACTTATGATCTGACAAAGGAAGTCGATTTTTCAAAGCCCAAGATTGTTGCAAAGGCTTTATCTCAGGTATTCTTTGAAAAGGATGCCCTTAACTGGTTCAAGGTTGAGGACGATAAGGTGAGTTTTGAGCCAACCTACAAGGTTCGCGTTGTTCTGGCAGAGGATAATAACAGGAAACTTGAAGAAACAGTGGATGATTTTCTCAAGGATTTACAGAAAGATGGAATTTCCAGGAACTACTCAAAGCAGATCAAGAACGGCGGGATCATTGCAACAGAACTCCAGTCAGCCATGGCTAAAAATGCCATAGAGTCGGCCCTGTTCAAACACTCTCTGGACAGAGTCTATGGGGATTCAATCAGAGATGACCTCTTTGTTGATCTTCTCGAAAAACTGGAAATCAGAACCCTGAGTGACAGGGACCTTATTGACTGGGATAAACTCCCGCTCTGACAGATTCTACTTAACTTTGTCCACTTAAGCCACTGCACCTGCGTAGAGACGACGTTTTTTTCAATTCTTGCTTGAAGCTTGAGGAATTGCGAAAATAATGGCGCTATCACCGCAATTCATGTGCAATAGATTGTTTGGAAATACAGTAAAACAGTATGTTAAATTGAATTTGTTGTGTTACAAGGAGTCAAATTCAGGATTCGATCCGATGATGCACCTGACTGCTTTCTAAAAACACCACACCTACATTCATTGCATTTTCATTACCTAAATATGGATATGCCTCTGGAGAGAAATATGGTCAACAATAGTATGTTTATCAACTATTGTGGTACAATATGGGCAGGTCTTAAAATAGTGTTTAAACATATGTTATGCCAGAGACTATCACTATCAAAAAATCTGTGTATGATGAATTGCTTGGGTTTAGGAAGGAGAACTAAAGTTTCAGTGAACTGCTGGACAGACTCGTAAAATCTCAGTACAAGAGTGAGCTACTTTTATCCCTCAGAGGAAGTGTGGAATTTGAAGATAAGGAAAAACTTCTCAAAGATATTCGAGAGAAACACTGGGAGAAGAGAAATTAATTCTTCTGGATTCGGATGTAATCATTGAAGTTCTGGACAAACACTCTGACAAGGGTCAAATATTTCTGAACAAAATACTTGAAAGTGGGGAATAGTATTGCACCAGCTCATTAACTTTGCACGAAGTGCTTAATGGAATTGCAAGATATTCAAAGGATTCTAGCTTAGTTAACCGGTTGGCGACACTGCCATATGACAAGAATGATGGTGAACTTGCTTCGCGTTTTTAGAAGTAACTGCTGAAAGAGCTGGAAAACTATTCCAGGAATGGATGCTATGGTAGCATCGGTTGCAATAAACAATGGTGGATTCCCTTTACACCCATGACAAACATTTTGAGATCCTTGTGGAACATGATCTTAAAGCTGTTTAGGTAGTGTCAGAATGGACCGGTCAGGGTTTGCTTAATGTTTTGAGGGAGTGTCAAATTGTACTAAACCTTCTCTAGATATTTGTCCGGATTTATGATAATTTCTGGATCTAATCCGTGCTTACCAGCATATTTCAATATATCCTTAACGTTCCAAGTTATTACATAATCAATCTGAACATATTTGCAGATAGAAATAATGTACCAATCGTTACCTATATCCTTGAGTGCATCTACATCAATTGACAAGCTTTCCGTCTTAATGAAATTTAATTGGTTACAAAGGGGTCTAAGCGTGCGTTTAAATATTGAGGGTTAACTTTCTCTAGGGAACTAAAGAACTTCCCCTCCTTATTACTCGTTGAGGCAATCTTTTGAATCAAATCAGGGTCCAGGGAAAGCAATCTATTCAATTCACCATACAACATATCGCAAGAGAAAGCCTTGTCATTTCCATTCATAACTCGTTGGCACACTCTATAATTGGTTGACTTACTGGAACCGGAGACCAAGTAAGCAATTATAACGTTAGTGTCGATAATTACTCGCATCTCTTTCTCTCATTATTTTTTTTGCCAGAATAACCGCAGAGACTGCATCCTCTTCCGTTAAATTGTTCTCCTTGAGATAGTCAGAGAAATATTGATCTACGACTTCCTTTTTTAAGGCAGATTTTTTAGTAAATTTAGGGTACATAGAGTATACGTAATCAATCAATTCGATTGTGGAAAAAAAGTTGTAGGTTGCCTTAACATCTATTATTTGCTTCTTTTCGTCATCTGAGAGTTTGCCCCAAGCGATTGATGCCTCTCTGAATCCATTCTTAGACAGAGATAGCTCATCATACCCAATGAGACCCTTATTTTGTAAATCGGTAAGTTCCTGTGATAAATCTATGGAAAATGGGCCGTACCATAGGGGTACGAATTTGAATAAATCCTTCCTCACCGAAAATGGTGTCCTTTTGGACAATAGAAAAATTTCTTTTTGTAAGTGTGTTAAAGAAGGTATTTTTTCATTGTTCCGTTTCGTTTTTCCCCATGCGTAGAAAAATGAAAGTATGATTTCACCTTTATTGGACATATAGAAGATAATCGATAGGAAGTATTCAAGGTTTTTAGATCAATATCGACAAGGCGGTACAAATGCCATACTCTCCATGTGTTCGAATGCCTATGAACCGGTCGGGCTTTGATTAAATTTTATGTAAGATACTAACCGGACTGTCCAATTGAATGAATCTACCTAATGCATACTTGGTACAGCCCAGATCCAGAATGGAACGTATTCTATCGATATTCCCTCAACTGTTTCTTTCTTTTCGTAATCGTACGTAATTACTGTTCCTTTCCTTAACCCAAGTTTTGTGGCAGCCTCTACAAGTCCACTGATTTCACGCGGTCTGGTACCTGGGGCAGAGACATCGTAAGAAACCTGTATAAGTTCTATCGTTTTGCCTCCAACGATAAAATCTACTTCTTTTCCAGATTTAAGCCTGAGATAGGCAATACTGTCCAAAGGTCTTTTTCTCCTCATTAATTCGAGGAAAACTGCATTCTCCAAAGATCTTCCCTTGTCTATGTCAGAGAAGAGCCTTGAAACGCCAATGTCTATCACGTAGGCCTTTGTTTGCCTCGTTGTGCGTTTTCTCACACTTTTTTGGTACTGCTCGAGTAAACTAACAAGAAAGACAGATTGCGTGTATTCGAGGAATTTTAGAACGGTAACTCTACTTATTTTCATTCCCAGGCTTTGGAAATAATTGAATGACTTCACCGAACTGAAGTATGCGGCATAATTGCTTGAAATGATCCTGAGAAAAACCTTTAGTTCTCCTACTTCCCTGACTTTGTATCTTCGCACTATGTCCTTGAAGAAAATGGCATCAAAGTAGGAAGAAAGTAGCTCAAGCTTCCTGGATTCATCCTGCGTTAAGGCCACCTCAGGGAAAGATCCGAACTCTAAAAATTCATTCACGGCTTTGAGAATGGTCCCCTTATCAATTGAGTACTTCGTTAACTTACTGACTTGCATATTTCTGGCATTAACATATTCCTCAAATGAAAAGGGATAGATAACGTACGTAAGGTTTCTTCCTGCTAATGAGGTGGCAATTTCTCTGCTCAGTAATTCAGAGGATGATCCAGTTATTATGAGACGGTACCCCCCAGTATCATATATCTTTCTGACCCACTTCTCCCAGTTTTCCACGACCTGAATTTCGTCCAGAAAAACGTAAACTATGCCGTTCGGATTGAACAGTTCACGATGAGCAATAAGGAGGTTATCAAGATCTGTTGCCCTGATTCCAACGAGCCTCTCATTCTCGAAATCGACATAAAATATGTTGTCTCTTTTTATGCCTTTCTTCAGTAGTATGTTCATGCACTGGAACATTACATGAGTCTTTCCGGAGCGCCTTACACCTGCAATTGTTATTACTTTGTTGGCGTTCAAATCAATATTTACATCACGTTCAATAATATCCGGTATCTCAAAGCCTTTCCATAACGTAATTACGTACTTGAAATCATCAATGATTGTTATTATGTACAGTATACTATACCATGTTTATTGCTTTTTGTATATTATGCTGTACGGTCTGGATACCCAAAGATTATAGGTTGGAAATCTACCAGGACCAGGAAAGCAGGAAGGAAAGATAGATTTTTAGATTGCCCCTTCTTAATCCCAGTATGAGTCACCACCGCATTATCCTGCAGGTAGGTAGATATGTCAGGAAAAGAGCAGATGAACCCCTAATAATGAAAGAGAGGAGACCGCAGGGAGGGACTCCAGGGCAACAACCATGATCCTGTTTGAAAAGATGACTA
>JAJYDZ010000125.1 GCA_021790415.1 Thermoplasmata archaeon
GGGTCTTTGCATCATCTCCCCTTGGCTTTCCATATTCTCCCTTATCTGCTTCGATGAAGGAAGCGTCCTGCATATTGCCCTTCTTTATCCTTATTCGTTTCGTCATGATCTGGTCTCTTATCTCGTTGAAAACGAGACGATCCTTTCCTGTTTTTGATAATCGTTCACGGAAATACCAGATTGTATTCCGATCAGGTATTTTCTCAGGATATCCCAGAAAATTAAGGAATGATATCCCGTCTCTTATCTCTCTGTCTGGAGATCGGAGAGGTTGTACCATTGTTGAAGAAGCAGTATCTTCACCATCATAATGGGATCATAATTTGGTTTTTCACCTTTAACTGTATCATTCTCATACAGATTTAAGAGTATTGGCTTGATCCTCTCAAAGTAAATGCGATCCCCTGTCCCAGAAAGGGGATCGCCAAGTGCCTCAATCTCCTTGTACAGTTCGGATAATCCGGTGTGGTAGAGGTTCATGCATATTGATCATGATGTCATGAGAAAAGGTTTCGATGGAAGTTTTTGGAAATCCTCTAAAATATGATGACAATCAAAATTTAAATATCTTTGTGACCTGATTATTTCATATATGACAGCATTTAAATGCCCCATATGTGAAAAAGAGGATAATTCGCAGACCTATAAGATCTGGTCCTTTGGTCAATATGAGGTACACAGGCATAAATGTATAAACTGTGAACAATTTTACAACCAATATCTCCATAAAGGCAGTCTCAAATATACGATTCCAAAAGAGAGGAGTTGAGTTTTCTGGTGATTTCGAACAAAGTTTTATTTAAGTATTAGCATTATAGATTGAATATTCTTCATGTCACAAAAAGTTAGTAAAATGACTCGTTTGGGTAATTATTTCTCTGGAGAATTTAAAGTTTATTTCTATCAGAGAGGAGAAAATCGCCAAATAATTCCTGTGAACTCCCCGGTCAAGAATCTTAAAGCAAAAGAGAAGTTGAATGTAATTCGCGGGAAATATTGGGACGAAATACCCAGTAACTTTCGCGAAAGATGGAATGAGGTAAAATTGTTTGAAACAACAGGAAATTTAGAAAAAGCTCACTCCATTATTTTAGATATTGAAAAAGGGCCATATGACTTAAATAACAAACTAAATCATTTGACAGGAAAAGAATGGACAAAGTTTACTTGCAGTTGGTTCATATTTAATGCATTGCCTAGTGATTTGAAGGAAGAAAAAGACTTATCTATAGGATTAGAAAAGCATCCTGCCACATATTCGCCAACCATGATAAGCGATTTCATACGCTTCTTCACAAAGGAAGGAATGTCGGTGTTGGATCCATTTCTTGGAATAGGAACAACGCTTGAAGCGTGCAAGCGGACAGGAAGAATCGGTTACGGTATGGAAGTTAATCCAAAATATTTTGAAATTTCGAAGAATAGAGCCATTCAGTTCAGCCAAAATATTTTTAATCATGATTCAAGAAACATCAAGCAATTCTACAAACCCAATTCGTTTGATTTTTGCATTTCATCTCCGCCTTATTGGGATGTCTTGAATAGAAGTACAGACAATTTTGAAAACTCCCGTTCAAGCAGAGGTTTTGATGTGAAGTATTCAAATTCATACTTTGATCTTGGTAATATTGAAGACTATGAAGTTTTTTTGGATACTTTGTCCAACATATATTTTGACATTTTTGATTTAATGAAGTTTGGATCGTACACAGTAATCGTGATAAAAAATGTTAAGAAAGGGAAAAAGATGTATCCTTTGGCATGGGATTTGGCAAAGAATCTCTCTAAGAAATACGAACTGAAAGATGAGAAAATATGGATACAAGACAAGGTCGGTCTTTCTCCCTATGCGTACCCTTACTCGTGGGCTTCGAATATACTACATCACTATTGCTTAATATTTAGGAAGGAGTAGAGATGATTGCTAAGGAACTGACTATCAAACAATCCTCAATGCTGGATGATTTCAATGAAGATTCTAAGAAATATTCAGCTATATATGAAGTACATAAATATTGGGCTCGAAAACCATGGCGTCCAATAAGAAACTCGATTACAAAATACTCTAAAATAGGAGATACTGTGGTTGATTTATTTTTGGGTAGTGGGGTAACTGCCTTAGAATCCATTATCATTAGACGCAACTTCATTGGTTTCGACCTCAATCCTATGAGCATTTTCATCACAGAAAATACCATTTTTCATGATTTTGATGAAAGTGAGTTCAAGCATGAATTATTAGAAATTAAAAAGTGCGTGGAAAACACAGTAAACGATCTTTACCTTGCTGATACGAAGTGTGAAAACTGCAACGAACCTCTTATGTTGGACCATTTGAATATAGGCCCAAAATTCGGTGACAGCATCTATGGGTATTTTTATTGCCTAAAATGTGGTAAAGAAAAAACGAAAACAAAGTTATTAGTCGATAAAGAACAGTTAAGAAAATCTTTCCAACCGCGTGATCTAACGTTTTGGTATCCAGATATAAGCTTTCCTAAGAAATTTTACAAAGATAGATTTTCCTATAAAGGAATTAAAAACATTGCTGATATGTATACACCCAGGAACTTTTATTTTTTATCTTATTTGCTTCATGTTCTATATTCATTGAATCTAAAGTACAGGAAACTCTTCTTGTTGGCATTTTCCAACACTGTTCTTCATGCAAGTAAACTAAAAGGAGAAAATGTTCGACCGTTGGGAGTAAATAATTATTGGATTCCAGACGATTACATTGAAGAGAACCCTTGGACGCGATTTGAAGATAGAGTATCTAAAGTGTTAAAAGCTAAGAAGATTCTCAAAGAACGCATTAAAGAGATTGAACTCGGGGATTACAAACTATATAATCAGTCCAGTGTCCACACTGGAATACCCACTAGATCTGTAGATTATATCATAACCGATCCACCTTACGGTGAAGCAATACAATATTCTGAACTTTCTTTCGTTTGGAACGCATGGCTAAATAATACATATGATACAAAGGAAGAAGTTATTATTAATCCTATTCAGAATAAGGGGAAACAAGAATTTTTTTTGCTTTTAGATAAAATTGTGAAAGAAGCAAAAAGAATTCTAAAAAAAGACAAATTCTTGACATTGTGTTTTCACAATAAGGACTTAAGCATCTGGCATGGTATTTTAAACATATTTAAGAAGTACAAATTCACCCTCGAATACATTGAAATTGAAGATACCCTTGGGAATTCATATAATAAGAACTGGGCGAGCTATTCACCAAAAGCTGATATTTATTTAACTTTCAAAAAAGGAGGTTATAAGTCAAAGGGATACGAGGAATACAACCTAGATGATTTTCTCAAGAATATTAAAAAATCAGATTTTGAAGAAAAAGGTCCAAAGATTTACGAAAATATAATTGTAAACTTAATCTACGAAATCTACTATAATGATTATGAAGTGGACTTATCAAAGCTTTGTCTAGAAGACATAATAAAAGGGGTTGAGGATATTAAAAATGCAAATTGATGCTGAGAACTTCGTCAACATAATGGAAAGGAATTTTGGACTTAAAAAAATAGAAACGATGCTTGGTAAAGGTGTTGTTATGGACCCTTTTAGCGCTTTCGTTTATTCATCCATAACTGGCGCAGGTTACTTGGATGACCCATTTTTTCAGTACACTCCGAAGGGGTTGATGAAAGTATTTTATTCTGCATTAAATTATAAATTTGTAACTGGGTTGTTTGATAAAACCACGTTGAAAAATACTCCAGTGATGATTTCCAAGGCGAAGAAGTATTTATTTGAGGGTGAGAAAATCATAGTTCCTGTTGAGTTCAACTATGATTATGAACTTCAGAATAGATTGTCAGATTCCTTGCCTATTCTCGATCGACCCAAGACCGATTTTATAATACAAAGAATAGAAATTTCCAAAAATGGTAACGGTATGGAACCGTTCATGGAATACATAGCATGTGAAGTGTTCAAACAATTTGATTACATGGTAGAAACACAAATCCCATTATCTGCAATTAACGGCACTCCAGATTTTGGTGCGTTCAAGTTACAAAGCATACTTCGGTCTAGCATACCTCTTACAAAATTTAACTTACTAGAGTTGGCCATGATAAGACTTGGCGATAGAAGAGGGGTAAGAATAATTTCTGACATAGATAAAATTATTGTCGGGGAAGCAAAAACTAGCACCAAAATTATGGAGGGCCAACTACGGAAGTACTTAAAAACTGGTTTTTTTAATAGTGCCTATGAAATTCATCCATCTAAAACTGCCCCTTCCAATGATGATTTCGGACTTCTCACAATAGGGGAGGATTATCGAATTAATTTGATTCGTCCTATAAGTGGACGGGACCTTTCTAATGAGAAAATTCAGACTCATTACCTAAATTGGCTCACAAATTACGTAAAATATTATCTTATTGCAAATCTAACCAACGATGAATTTGTTGATTTTTATCTAGAACGCAATAAGAAAAGAATTAATGGCATCGAAGACGTGATAAGATTTGTGAATAATCTATCTTACGACGATATATTGAAAAAAATAGAAGAGGTGCAATAAAATGGCCCAATCAAGTGACGCTTTAGTTAAAAGAGAAATTGTAGACAAGGTTGGCAGAGTATATGATGATTATCGTCTCATAATTTATCCAGAATCAAGTAAGGACGACAAGATAATATTCGGGGAACATGGTGGACTGACTTTTGGGATTGATGGGGTAGAATACGGATCTTGTGATGCTTGCTGGGCTAAAGCTGGAGATTGGTATAACCCTTATGACAATAGAATTGTGCCGCTAACTCCCATAATCGCAATAGAAGCAACTGATGCTCTTAATACTGGTTCGTCTGGAAACGCCCAGTATCAAAGATTTCACCATGCTCTAGGTGCTGTTAAATCAGGCATTATAGGTGTATATTACCTAAGAAACGGTTCTTATAAGATTCAGCCAGACCTTTATGGAATGGCAGTTTCCGCGTCTAAGATAGAAAGAGGAACTTATCTTATTTTAAATGACCTCGATGAAGTAAAGAAATTGGTACGTTCCTCAAAATGTGAGCATTCACTTCGGAAATTTATTGATGACAAACTCCAAGAGATGGAAAAAATATATTCTGATGCTTTTAGGTCTAGGTATAAGGATTTAGATGACTTTGCTCGAAAAAGATCGACTATAATTAAAGATTCATACATCATAAAATACGCTGGACGAATGAAAAGAAATTTCACTGATGGAGATCAACGTGCAGGTCACATTGCTGTAGGCGAAATGTATCTAACGAAGTACCTTTTAAGCAGTCAAGAAAAACCTATGCTTTACTTATGGCCAAGAATGTTAAGAGAGGACGTAATTGATTTAGATAGAAAAAAGAAGGACGACAAAGAGTGGAAGCTTCTTCGACATGAGCCGGGAGTTGAAATAATAACCTTAGACGATTTGATCGGAGTTCCAGAGAGTGTAGTGACAACGATGCAATCTATTCAAGATAAGCCTCTGAAGGGCAGTCCACTGAAGGATTACAACAAAGCCATATATATAATCGATCAAGGACTTAGAAATGACTCAATAGAAGTAGATGAAACTATATTGTCTAGAATAAGGCAAGAATCGTAGAAGTCTTTGCACCATCTCATTAAGCATTTGAATCGCAGTAGATTAAGAATATTCACAAATTTAGTGACAATTAATTAGATTTCTAACAGTGAATCCTATAAAGAAACTTTGAGCAATCATTTAGCTATCATATAAGTTGAAAGACTGTCTCATTTAACATGAAATGCCCTATTGTTGTTAAACATTATCTATTTAATCATAATTTTGGGATGTATCGGACAAACAGGAGAAAGCCACTATCACGGTACTGGAGCAGGCAAAGTTGCTGGGGTATGGTGGGCCAGTTAGATGCATATGTATAATCCCCTTAGAAGAAGTTAGTGAGGTAAAATATGAATAGTAATTACAAACAGTTACTCGAAAACAAGGAAAATCTGAGGAAGTCTTTCGAGTGGGTGACA
>JAJYDZ010000126.1 GCA_021790415.1 Thermoplasmata archaeon
TAATGATTATTACCGAATAGAAGAGAGGTTGAATTCCTATGAATAAGATCGCAGGCTTAATAGACTTAAAAAGAATAATGTTTATTTTTCCGGTATTAATATTCTCCATAACTTGGATATACGTTCTCGTCGTACAGATGGAGACTTTCCAAATTGGCATTTTTGACTACGGAGTTGCTTATAATCTTGTCTGGCGAGAGGCACACAGCATGGCTTCCTTACCATCTGAGGTTGGCTATCTCCCGTATTTCGAATCAACTAAATTGATTTCGTTCATTTTAGTTCCATATTTCCTCATATTTCCAAGTGTCTACAACCTTCTAGTGATGCAGGTGCTTGTCTTTGTTCTCACCTCAGTAGTTCTGTATTTTTTTTCTATTCGACTGACAAAAAAAGTGGGCATATCATTGATGGTGGAAATTATATGGTTACTGTACTATCCAAACAGCGCTGCCATCAGTTATCCTTTCCATTTTATGACATTCTTTCCACTTTTCTATACAATGGGCTTTTTATTTTTGGAGATGAGACAAAAATCGTTATCGTTGCTCTCATTTTTCCTTGCATCCATAACCTCTTTAATTGCCCCGATAATATTAATTTTCACTATTCCGATTTTGCATTTTAGATATCAAAAAATAATGACTCAGCAAAATGAAAAAAATAAAACAGAACCTATTATATTCATATTAGTTATTCTTTTGATATCAGCATTTGTTCTGATCCTGAATTATATCCTTGGTGGATTAACTCTGTTTAAAGGTGAAGTGATTCCAACAACATCGTCAAGTTACAGCACACCTTTATTAGTTAGCCTCTATGATAAATTCGTAAACATTTCTGGTTTCCCTGGGTTTCTATACATTTTATTTATGACGTTTCCTTTGCTTTTTTCTATTTTTCTCGAATGGCGTTTTTCATTTGCGGCACTCCCGTCTATGCTTTACTATCTTGTCGGTTACTCTGGTGGATTCCTTAGATATTTTTATCCTATGCAGTACTCTGTCCTAATTTCACCTATTATTTTTATATCGTTTGTTTACTTTATTATGACAATTCAAAATGGTGAAAAGCGGCGTTGGATTCTCCATAAAAATGTTATAAGGCGCATTGCAAAGAGATATAAAGCCAAAGGCTCAAATATTGTTTGCGCCTTGTTGGTATCTTCCTTCATAATGAATGCAGGATTATTTGCAGTCTATTCTCCAATCGGTCCGCTGAATCAATTTTTAAAGTTATCCCCCAATGCTAATCCACCATCAAATGGCGGTTATGGAATATACGGAAATCTTAGTACATCATCCTATGATCTAAGCCTTTTAAAAATGGAGTCACTTGTTCCAACCAACGCGACTGTATTGTCTCAGTTCAATATGCCGCAATTTTCAGATCGCTATTATTTCACCTATCCTGGCCAGTACGACCCGAATTATCCGATCGATTATGCAATTAACGATCCAGCAAACATGTATTTCTTTACTACAGCGGTAAGAGATACTGGACTAAAATTTTACAATTTTAATATGCTCAGTTTATCCAACATGTTTTTGCAAAATAGCTCATACGGAATTTACGGGCAGTCAATGGGAGCCTTGCTATTCAAGTTGAACTATTCTGGTGCTCCACTTTTCTATGCGCCACTAAACTTCAATCTCTCTTTTCAGAAAAACAATTATGAAGGCACCGTCAATAACTTACTATTATATCCGGGGACATTCAAGGTTAAACTAACACAGTATACCGGAACAAATATGACTTTATACCTCGGGGCAACAAAGGTATTTACGTTTAATCAGACAGATCTGAACACTTCCTTGTTCGTTCCATTTTATTCTATTGATTCTCTCAGAATGGTGGGTGCTTTCCATAACGCAACCATTAGCTTCTTACAGGTCAAACCGGCGACAGATGTTGAAGAATTTCCTGTTTTACCTTCACCCGTTATATTCCACAACTTTTCTGCCAACAATTCCCATTTTCGCCCCGTGGTTGCGAATCTTATAAATTTCAACAATAGTACATTTAGTTATGTGATGGAGATAAACCTAACAACCTTTGAATATGGGGGGACCACCCCAATTATTGCCCCAAATGATGCGCAGGTATTTTCCATCGAAGGGAGTTTCTCATACATATGGGTACAAATAGAGAACACAGGGTATCTAGAATACGGTTTCAGGAACCAGAATGCATCAATGTCCAACTATATAGAACCAATAAAAATACCCACGAACAGGTGGTTTTTCATAGAAGCAACATACTCACATGGTTCAGTTTCATTGTATGTTAATGGGTTGTTGGTATACTCCGGTATAATATTTCCCAGTGATTCAGGTGTTGGAAAACCACAAATGCTAGAAATAGGTGGTGGTCATCCATTTATTGTATATGGGAAGACAATTCCTAACTCTAATCCATTAAATGCATCAATTGCCAATTTTGTCATATACAACAAAATAATGCTATATAACGAAATGGAAAATCCAACCCTCATGTTTGAAAATTTAGGTAACAACACTGCAGTGGTGTATTCAAACTGGGTTAACGCATGAACAGGTGTAAACATGAAAAATAATAACTCATTTGATCCAGACAATGTGTATCAAGAAGTTTTAAAATTTTGCACTAACAATGATGAGAAAAAGTATGCTTATGACCATAAGGCGCGTTTTTCTTTTATGTTGAGTAAGATAATACCACTTGTGAAACCAAGTATGAATATTGCGAGCATAGGGTTATCTATCTTCGATCCTGTTATGAATCAAATTTTAAAAGAATCTCATACCTCGTATTACATCTTGGTTCCAAATATTGTGTATGCAGATAAATTTGAATCTTCTCTGATCGACAATTTAAACCTTATTAATTACGATGTGTGTTCGCCTCATCCGCCTTTTGAAAAGATGGAATCAAGGTTTGACATGATCCTTTTCTATGAGACTCTTGAACATCTTCTCTACCCAGACGAACTTGTTCTAAAGAATATTACTAAGATCATCAACGTTAGTGGAGTACTTCTCGGTAGCGTTCCAAATGCATTGAGCATCGGTCGACGAATATCTGTGTTATCTGGTAAAAATACGTACTGGCCGAAGAAGGATATAGTCAATGGTGTATTCTACGGGTACGGTCATATAAGGGAATATGCGATTTACGAAATGAAAGAATTACTATCTGAGGAATTTGAGAACATTAAGATATATGGGTACAGTCCATACGGTAGTAAGACCAAAATAAATATTCTTAACACACTTCCCAATAGTCTGAGATCTACAATTTTTTTTGAAGGGGTAAAGAAGGTAACATCATGGAAATAAAGTCAGAATCTAAATCACAGTCAAAAAATATCCACGTCATGATTTACACCGAGGCATTTTACCCGCAGATAGGAGGAGGAGAGAATTATTGCACTGATTTGGCCACAACCCTAGTGACTTATGGATTTGAGGTCACCATTTTAACTCCAGTGCAGTCAAAGGAATTTGAGAGATTTCCTTTTATCGTTGCGAGATTATTCCACCCCTTAAAATTATACGGGTTTAATTTGAATTTTCTTGAAATTCTTTCTTATATCAGAAGATATCGTCCTTCATTATTTCACATAAGCGGACCGACTCCCATCGACTTTTTGCTTCTTCTTATCTGTAGAATAACCGGAGTTCCGGCAATTGTTACTTTCCATGGCAAGTTCAACACAAGAGTGGGGCGTCTAGTTTTATACATACAGGGAAAATTGTTATATTCTTCGGCTCGATCAGTTTTAGTGCAGTCTGTAAGAGAAATGGAATTTTTCAGGAATCTGGGCCTGGATTCGCACACGTTGAAACTTTTCTACTTTAGTGGTGTGGACAGGGAGAAATATAGTTGCAGTAAGTGTGGACGTATGAAACCAAGTGATTCAACTAATCAGATATTCAAGTTTGTTTTTGTAGGTGGTTTAACGAAATCACGACCCTACAAGGGAGTCGAGAATCTAATGAAAATATTTAGCAGTCTATACGATACTGGTTTGAATAATATATCTTTGGAAATCATCGGCGATGGGGACCTTTTGCCCGAACTCAAACTTTCAATGCGCAACTACAGTCAGGTTAGCTTCCTAGGAAGACTTCCAAATGAAGAACTTGTGAGTAAATTATGTAACGCCAATATGTTAATCCTTCCTTCTGTTTCCAACGGAGAGGGATTTGGCAAGGTTGTGCTGGAGGCATTAAGTTGCAATTTACCTGCCATGGTTTCCAAATTTGCAGGAATTTCAGAATTAATAAAGAAGTATGATGCTGGCATTGTTTTTGATCCAAATGATATCTGCGATTCGGTTCAAAAGATCGTGAAAATAGAAAAAAACAGGGATTTACTGACGAAATATATTTGCAACGCTGAAAGGATGATTAAAGGGGAGGAGCTGGATCTCGCGTCAACTACAAAGAAAACCATGAACATATATTATGAGACACTAAATTTGCAGGTGGAACGATGACAAACACGAATGACAGAATAACAAATACTCAACCATCATTCCACCAAAAAATTGATTGTGATATATTGAAAGAACCCCCGAGTTTGAAGGATATGGGGGTTCCAGAAGTGCGTATCTATTCTGAGTTCCCTTTGACTTATTACGGAGGTGGTGAGAGGTTAATACTAATGATCTATCAAAAACTCCGGCAAATTCTTATCCAAGTCAGCATAGTTGAAAATACGTCACATAGACTTGAGAAAAGAGTTCCGGAAGAGATAATAAAAAATGCCGTTGGATCCGATCTTAAAGCGATTAACTTCCACAGGTTTGGTTTCCCCGGCTTTCTTTATCAGGATATTCCACCTTTGGATGAGTTAACGTTTAGTTCAAATTCCATATCACTGATCTTTGCTAGGAGAATTCCTCCCCGTTCAGTTCTAAGGAAACTTAAAACGTCAAGCAACAGATTCATTTTTTGCCTTCACGGAATCGCGCTGGAAAGATTTCGATTAACATTATTCCTAATTATGGTACATCAGGTGGTGGTACGTTTTCAACTTCGTACCTTGAGTCACTTCGCAGACAGAAACATTTATATTCAGTGTCTAACGCCAAATATCGTGTCTTATCTTCAGGGGAGGGGTGCAAACGAAAGGAATATATTCCTTATTGAGAATCAATTTAGTTCAAATATTGTTGAAATTAAAATGAACAATGATTTTTTTAAGGTTATTTTCATAGGTAGATTTAATAATCTTTCGAAAGGAATAAATTTTCTGAGCAATGTGATAAGGAATGTTAATCGTAAAGAAGCCAATATTGAGTTTGTAATAATAGGGACAGGGCCTGACCATCATATTATCAACAAAGTCGAGGCGAATGTTAGAATATTGGGTAATGTAACGGAAGAGGAAAAAACAAATGAAATGATGAATTCCAATCTGGGAATAATAACATCTAACCTGGAACCTTATCCAAGAGTGGCATTGGAATTCCTAACCTCAGGGATTCCCATAGTGTCAACTCCAACCGCTGGTCCGTCACATATTATTGGAAAAGATGAATTCTTCGGCAAAATAAGCTCGTTCAGGGCAGAAGAATTTGCCGAAGATATACTCAACTATTATAATGCCTGGCATAAAGATAAACTCCAATACTATGATATCAGGTTAAAAATTGCTGAGCGTGCAAAGGAAATGTTTAAAGTTGAAGAGATGCTTGACATGTATTCAAAAATGATTTTTTCTATTGCAAAAGGTAATATCTGAAATATATTTATGCCATCATGAATATCAATCATCAATGGAGTGTGGGACACAATTCTACAATCTACCCATATTGAATGAATTGTGCCACAAACCTATGCAGAATAGGGCATTATAAATTCTTTTGACTCTCTTTGTGGGCGGATATTCCAGCCAAGCATCTTCTTGTCCGCTGCAAACCCTAATTCCTGATTGCTTCACTGGTGATTCAGTTCTAAGAATTTTCCTAATAACTACC
>JAJYDZ010000127.1 GCA_021790415.1 Thermoplasmata archaeon
GTAGTTGTTTATTGAATCTGGAAATCTTGACTGGAGTTTGATAATTTACTGTGAGATTGAGAGGAATCTATGCTGGTCTTTGATACCTTGAAATATGTAATCAGGGCATAGACAGATGCCAGAAATATTAGGAATGAAGCCATTGCTCCGTAAACGATTATCTTAATTCTATCCTTCTTAACATTATTCATGGCGGCAGCAAGGAAAATAAAAGAACCTCCGCTTCCCATAATGGAAGTAAGGGCGTTTAAGGGCCTCCTGAAATCCAGTATGGAGAAACGCTCTATTGATATCAAAGTAGCCAGAAGGTCATAAGTTCCGGGGTGAAACAGAATGTGAAGGTAGAAAAAACTCCTCAATGCAAGGGCAAGTGCGAACATGATTGGCATTGCAAACATCATTATCATTTCAAGCTTGTAAAAATTTCCTGCTCTTTTTGCAGTTCCATTTTTGAAACTTGCAAAAAGTGATCTCCATGAATTTCTTGTCCACCTTACCAGTTGCTTTGAGAATCCCTTAACTGTTTTTTTGGCGTTTACATATACCAAAACGTCAAAATCCTTGGTTGCAAGATACCCTTTTCTTATTACTATTGAGGTAAGCTCAGAATCGTCTCCCCCTCCTTCAAATGGAATTTGACCGTTAATTCTCAAATTACGAAATGCTGCTGATAGAACATGATCCTTTATCAATTCTGTGCGATACATTGCACATGCACCATCCAGCAGGGACACACTCCCACGAAGACTCATTGCCCTCATTATTGTCTCTTTGGATCGTTCTATAAACTCCGATGCATAGGAGATTTTGTTGTCATTCTGAAGAATCACACTTACGTTTGCCCCAACCCCACCAACATTCGGTGAAAAATTATTCAGCAACTTTCTGACTCCTCCCTCTGAAAGGTTCGCATCCGCGTCTATAAGTAAAACGAATTTAGTATCAACTCTTGACATACCCTTAGCTATTGACTCCCGCTTTCCCATCCGACCCCCATTTTTTAATAGAATAACTTTCGGAATGAACTGAAGGATGTCATATGACGCACTATTACCATCAACAACAACAATGATCCTCTTTACCTGACTTGCCAGAGAAGTCAGACTCTCGTGAACCTTCTGAGGATCTTCTGAATAAACAGGCATTATTGCAGTAACATCTTTTTCAGAATATTCGATATAGCCATAATTCTTCTTTACATATTTTGAGGCATATGCTGCATTCAATAGATAGAAGAGCATTGATGCGACAGATATTAGCAAAAGAATGGTAACAACAGTCAATAAACTGATATTCATTATTTCTGAAGTATTGTTAACGAGAATTTAAATTTATGGAACAACATATTAGTACACTTCTTTAAATGCGAGGAAAATAAAGGATTTTGAAGAACTGAAAAGTTGACTTGCCTTTGAAAGAAATAAGAATTTAGTTCGAATTATTGAGGGGTTTGACTGAGTGCCGCCTGAAATTTAAATCCGTGCCTTTGCTTTAACTGTCTGTCATATAATCAAACACTTAACCATGACAAAGCCAATCCTTTTAATTTCCCCAGTCATATCATAATGAAAATTTCATGGCGCAGGACGATAAGACTGTTTACAAAAATATACAGCGGGAAGCTTACGAATTTGGTATCGGCAAAACACCTATTTTTTCGTTTTCACATGAAAATGGTTCCAATATATATGCCAAGCTGGAATCGTTCAACAGATTTGGATCTATCAAGGATCGTGCAGCATTTTTCATGATAAAGAAAGCCCTATATGATTCAGGAGAAAGTATTAGGAAGGTTATAGTTGAAGGAAGTTCAGGCAACACTGGTATTGCAATTGGAAATATTGCAACAGCCCTGGGCATTAAGGCAGAGATAATAGTGCCACCGGGTGTATCAAAGGGTACCATGATCCAGCTGGAAAAAACCGGAGCGAATATAGTATTAAACAGAGAGAGTTCCAACCCAGTAAGCACTGAGGGAGCAATTAACCAGGCGAAGAAGAAGGCAAAGGACAACCCAGACCTATATATCAATCTCTATCAGCATGGAAATGAGGCAAATACCAATGCTCATATTTATACCACTGGCCCTGAAATTGAAGAGGCTCTTGGCAAACTGCCAGACTATGTTGCCATAGGTATGGGAACAGGAGGTTCCATTACCGGAATTGGGAGATACTTCAAGGAAAGAGACAAAAGGATCAAGGTTTATCTGATTCAGCCGGATGACAGCAGTTTCATTCAGGGGCTGAGGAATTTCGTAAGTGCAAAGGACAAGAAGATCGTTCTCGATAATATCGATCTCATTGACGGTTTCCTTACTGTTACGGCAGAGAAAGCCTTTGGAGCCGTTAAACACCTTGCGGAGAATTACGGAATATATGTTGGTCATTCTTCAGGTGCCAATTACTACGGGGCAATGGAACTGGCAAGATCATCTGGACCTGCTGATATTGTAACTGTCTTTCCTGATAACGGGGTAAAATACAGGGAACTCTATATATCAAAGAATATTTTCTCTGAGGAAGCAATTGATCGCCTGGAGGAAAAAGCTGGAAAGATACCATCCGGTTCCATAGTTTTAAATAATAAATTTAAAATTTGATGGAAGAACGAGTGAACTATCTTCCCGTAAAGTGAGGTTTTCTCTTTTCAATGAAGGCACTTGCCCCTTCCTTCTGGTCAGATGTTTCAAATATCTTTCCGAAATATTCTGCCTCCTCTTCAAATAATCTGTCATTTCTCTTTCTAATAAGCCTTTTTATGTATTTGATGGCTATTGGAGGAAGAGCAGCATATTCCTCGGCAATTTGTTCTGCCAGTTTCACTGGATCTTCGGATGTGTAATTTACAAGGCCCAGATCCTTCGCCTCTTCACCTTTAATTCTTTTGCCCCTTGATACGAAGTCAAATGCAACCGATTCGCCTAGCAACTCCTTCATTCGTTGTGTACCACCAAACCCTGGAAGGATACCCAGTGTCACTTCAGGGAGACCAAGAATGGCATCCTTTGTTGAAATTCTCAAATCGCAGGAAAGGGCAAGCTCAAATCCTCCTCCCAAAGCATAGCCATGAATTGCTGCTATTACGGGCATTGGATGCTGTGCTATGAAATGCATGATCTCATTTCCACGTGTGGAAAAGTGAAATGCATCTGAAGGCTTCATTTCAAGGAATCCTTTTATATCGGCACCGGCTGAGAATGCCTTATTCCTCCCGGCGATAATTACTATCCTCTCAGGATTGGACCTTATGGCCTCGTATATATCTTCCATTGTTTCCATATTCAGCGGGTTGACTGGTACTTCCCTTTTAATCCATATTTTCATCAATTTTCCTGATTTCTCAATTTCAATATTGTTCATTGTGCTTCATCCTCAATATTTATAAAACCCTTCCCCAGATTTTCTTCCCAGCTTACCTGCATATACCATATTTCTCAGAAGAACTGGCGGTTTATAGTGTGGATCACCAAATTCTCTGAATAAAACCTCCATGATATCAAATACCACATCGTTTCCAATGAAATCGCATAAAGTAAGTGGACCCATTGGATGGTTAAGACCAAGTTTGATTGTTTTGTCAATATCCTCCACACTGCCTATACCCTCCTCGAGACATACTATGGCCTCCCTGAGCATGGGCATGAGGACCCTGTTAGAAACAAACCCCGGATAATCATTTACAACAACCGGGTCTTTGCCAAGCTTCTTTGAAATTTCGAAAATTTTGTTTCTGGTTGCCTCTGATGTACTGTTTCCATTTACTATTTCCACAAGTTTCATAATGGGTGGAGGATTGAAAAAGTGCATGCCTATGAAATTTTCAGGTTCCTTTACAAATGATGATAGCAGGCTGATAGAAATTGAGGATGTATTAGAACCTATTATGGTTCCCTTCTCAACTATTGTAGATACTTTTCCCAGAATGTCCTTCTTGACATCCAATCTTTCAAAAGCAGCTTCAACAACCAACTCGGAACCCTTCAGATCATCGTAGGAACTGCTAAATGTAATCATGGAAAGGATCTTTTCCGGAGATGATTTGATTAGACCCTTTTCACTAAGTTTTGACAATGATTTTTCAATGTTTGCCTTTCCCTTCTTTATGGCTTCTGGGAATATATCAATAAGGGAAGTTTCATAACCGGACATCGCGAAAACCTGAGCTATTCCGCTTCCCATTGTTCCTGCGCCTATGACTGATATCTTCAATATATCGCCTCCAGTGTCATGGTGTGTGCCCCTCCTCCCCCATGGCAGATGGTTGCCAATCCGTTTTGAGCTTTACGTTCCCTCATTGCATGGAGGAGCGTAACAAGAATTCTTGATCCGCTGTTTCCAAGTGGATGGCCAATTGCAACAGCTCCACCTCTGACATTGAGCAATTCAGGTTGTATAGAAAGCTGATTTCTTACCACTATGGATGCAACGGAATATGCTTCATTATGTTCGAACAGATCATAATCCCCAATGTTTTTACCCTGCTTTTCAAGGAGTTTCTTTGTTGCAGGTACCGGTGCTTCCACAAAATCTTTTGGTGCAAGGCTTGCTGAACTGAACCCTGTGATCCTTCCAATGGGCTTAAGATCATATTCTTTCAATGCGCTTTCTGAAACTAATAGAAGTGCTGATGAACCATCAGAGAGCTGAGAACTGTTTCCCGCTGTTAGAATGCCGTCTGGTCTGAATGCAGGTTTAAGTGCCCCAAGTGTTTCCATTGATACCTCCCGCAACCCTTCATCCATTGATAGTTCATCCATGTGAAGAAGTTCATCTTTGTTTAGGCCAGATTTATTGTATTTTGAAGCAAGCTGGAAACTTCTCAAGGAGAATTCGTCTGCTTCTCTTCTGGTGATTCCATATTTTTTTGCTGTATCTTCTGCATATATCCCCATATGCTCTCCATGAAGACCTTCAAGCAATCCGTCCTTGAGCATGGAATCTATGAGTTCCATGTGTTTGTTTGTAAGATGCCTTACCCCCCATCTGAAATCTGAATCCATCATGAAAGGAGAAGTGCTCATACTTTCAACCCCTCCTGCAACGATAATGTTCTTTTCTCCAAGCATAATTTCTCTGGCAGCGGATTCAACGGCAAGCATTCCTGATGCACATACAACATTAACCGTATATTTAGTGACAACATCGGGAAGGCCTGCCATGGAGGCACACTGGCCCGCAAGATTTTGCCCATTTCCGGCTTGAATAGTGTTGCCCATTATTACTTCATCAACTGTGGAAGGGTCCATTTTTACCTGTTCCAGAACTGCCTTTATTGACAGTGAACCGAGAAAATTGGCCTTTATTCCCTTCAATGATTTGCCATATTTACCTATTGGAGTTCTCTTTGCGGCTACGATATAAACTTCATTCACAATTATCCATACCTGATTGAACATTTCTTAATATTCTTTCTTGAAGGTCTTCTCTTTGAATATTGTGTAATTAAACTTCAATAACTCTTCCAAAAGAACATTCACATTATTATAAAAAGTAGCTGCTGACCAATACAAATCTCCATAATGCAATTATGGTAAAATTAATGCCTTCAATGATCCCATGCCGAACATTAGAATTTTGAAAAAATTATGCAATCAAAATTAATAAATTATACCTGTCCGGTAAATTCCATTTCTTTCTGTGCCCTGGTTCTCTTCTTAATTATGTATCTGGTTACATATCCCGATATGAGATTTGTGTTCTTCTTGGATGATCCAACAATTGCAGCAGAAATTATTTTCTTATTGTGATTGAAATCCTCGTTGAAAGTGTCCGGATTTGATTCTACCAAGCTTGTTGCAATTCTCTTGACATACTGCGGTCTTATACTTCCCATTCAAACCTGTATTTGTGGTAACTATAAAAATATATCATGCCGGCTGATTCAATGGAACTACCAAAACAGGCAATGTTGATAACTTAATGATTTCTGAACTAACGGAACCGAGAATGAATTTG
>JAJYDZ010000128.1:0-4402 GCA_021790415.1 Thermoplasmata archaeon
TTTAAATAATAAAAAATTATTATCCTTTTAGAGGAATGGGATAAAAATGGAGGACGATGAAAGTGGCCGTGGGCGTACACATACTTTCGGATATGTATGGAGTAAGCCCAAATCTAATTGAGAGAAAAGAACCGATAGGGCAAATAGTTGAAGAAGCAGTGAGAGTTGGTGGGCTGACAAAGATATCTTCAGATTTCTATCAGTTTGATCCAATAGGTGCAAGTGGAATTATACTCCTTGCTGAATCGCATTTGTCTTTTCACACTTGGCCCGAGCATGGTTTGGTCACTCTTGATCTATATACTTGTGGAGATCCTTCAAAGGCAGAGATAGCCTACGAATATATTCTTGAAAACCTGATGCCCACTTCTGTTAGTACCAAAAGAATAGAAAGGGGTCAGATGATTGGGGAGAACATGAATACAATACAAAGCGATCATCCAATCCTCGCCTGATGACATTCAAAAACAAACTCGGCCTAATAATTCTATTAATTTTTTCAATATTATTTACTTTCATTAAATTAAGTTTTTACATTGTAATTGGAGGCTTTGTTCTAACAATAATCTCATTTGCAATAGGAGGAGACCTATTTGTGGACGAGGCCATCGGACTGGGAACAAAATTAGGTCTTACCAGAATGCAGACTGGGGCCACATTTCTATCTTTTTTTTCCATAATAGATGAAATATTTGTAGTCTTAAATTCATCACTAAGGGGTTATTCATCAATTTCATTTGGAGCTGTTGAAGGATCAAATCTTGTTGCAATGTTGTTTCTTCTCATATCGGTTATCGTATTAGGAATTTCTATTAAAAGGGAATTCTCATTTGAGTTGGCAATGATGACAATTTTAATGCTTATACTTCTTCTGTTCTCATTCTACTACTCATCAATATCCATCTTATTGGCAGTTATCCTCACAATTATCTTTATTATTTATCTTGCAAGAATTACCAAGCACAAGGGAACTTTGGAGATTCAGCAATATAATTATAGTTTAATGATTTTTGTTGTTTCTGGATTTTTAGTCTACTTTGCATCACAAAACGTCGTTACCATATCAAATTATTTCTACGTTTCATTAGGTAACAATTTGTTCTTTTGGGGGATGATAATTGCCGGAGTTTCAGGTTCAATCCCTGAGGGCATAATGTTCTTGATTTCATTGAAAAGGAATGAGACAGATTCTGCATTAGGTTTGATATTGTCTTCAACAATTTATAAGGGAACAATCCTTGTTGTCGTCGCTACGCTAATAACACCTGTGTATTTTAAAGGGAGCAGGTACACAATCTTAGCCTTATTAGGCATTTCCGTATTTATGTTAGTTTATGTATTCTTGAGGGGAGTAAAATATAGAAATCAGAAAGAACTCATTACGCTTTAGTTCCCCAGAATTTGTTCTCCTTTCTCTTTATTTTAATTATTTCTTCAAGAGCCTTCATAGTAGCTTCGTCCATTGGTCTTAACCTTAATACTTTAACAGTTTCTTCGGATATATCTGTAAAAATTGGCTCATCAGGAAAGATCTGTCTGTTCAATGTTACTCCTTCGATGGCAACAGCTACTTCTGATGGAGCTTCTGCAAATTTCTTCGAGAGTTCACCTTCCCTTATGCTCTTAATGGTGCCTGCATATCTTCCATCTTCACGTATTAAGTTGTCGCCAACCTTAATTCTTCCCCCTTCTATTTTAACTCCAACTATAACAGGTTTGTTTGCTCTAAATATATATTCTGGAATAATTTTGAATCTGGAAGGAACAGACATACCTTTTTTTCTTTCCTCCTCAATTTCCTTTTTCCGGTTATTAATCCACTCCTCGCATTGTTGAACTAGGGAATAGATTATACCTCCATTTATAACTCCAACATCCTGATTTAGAAGTACGTCCTTTGCTTCTGGAAGAATATCAACATTAAAACCAAGAATTATGCGATCAAGTGGTTCCTGCAAGGTTGCCACATCTATAACATCTCTCCTTGATATGAGACCAATCTGTGCATTTCTAATTTTGATGCCTTTCTCTGAAAGTTCGTATGCTATGGCTTCAAGCGACCCTAAAGTATCGGCCCTTAATGTTACTCCATGTTCGGAAAGATCAATAGATACTGCCGTTTCCTTCAAGATCTCCTCATAGGCTTCTCTCTCATCGTTTTCAATTTCAATAAGCGGTGATCCAGGGATGACGTTTAGTTTATCAGATATTAGTATTCGTACTCCTGAAGCCGACTTAACTTTGTCCACTTCGACAATCTTCGAGCTGTTTGTTCTTTGATTGAGGAATAGGGCTTTTATCTTTGTTTTTGTTGGCCCCTCTCTTGTATTGAGAGCAACCAAAGCCCCCTTTCTTAGTTCACCTTGATAAAGTATGGAATCAAGAATATTTCCCAGTGACTCTTCCTTTTTTACCTCCATGATAGTAGCTCTGGCGGCGCCATCCTTCCTAGAAATGGACTCCTCAAGAAATTTTTGTGCAAGTCCAGCAAGAATTAGCAGTATATCCTGAATTCCAGTCTTATTTTTGGCACTTACAGGAATTATGGCCACAGTTTTTGAGAAATCTGTGATCCGATCGTATCTTTCTGATGGGAATCCAAAGGAATATAATGAATTCACAACTTTGTATATCTTCTCATCAAGAATATTTTTAAATTCTTCTCTCTGGGCAGCCAAGAAAGTCTTGAAGGAAGAATCTTTCACGGGGATTGCAAAATCTATGAGATCTACCTTATTGGCTGCAATGATGAAAGGAGTTTTGAATTTTTTTAAAATATTTATTGATTCTTCAGTTTGAGGTTTAATTCCCTCATTGATATCAATAACAAGGATTGCAATATCTGCCAGTGCTCCGCCCCTTGATCTCATATTTGAAAAAGCAACATGTCCCGGGGTATCAACAAAAAGAAGTCCGGGAATTGTAAAAATGGATTTGGAACCTGTCTGTTGTGCTATTTTCTTAATCCTTGTAATATCTATCTCGGTGGCACCAATTCTCTGGGTAATTCCACCCTCCTCCTTTTTAGCAAAGGATGTTCCCCGAATAGAATCTAAGAGTGTTGTCTTTCCGTGGTCAACATGACCAAGAACGCAAACTATTGGTTGCCTGAGCTCCCTGCCTTCGTTCTTCATTTCTCAAAATAGAACCTCATCACCGTACTGGAAAGGTAACAATTCTTTGGTCTTGAAGAATATTGAGAATTCATGTTGATAAGACTCTGCTGAATCGGATGCGTGTATGATGTTCTTTTCTATGCTGATAGAGTAATCGCCTCGAATGGTTCCAGGAGATGCCTTGCTTCCGTCAGTTGTACCACAAATTGTTCTCACAACAGATATGGCGTTGTTCCCCTCAAATACAATTGCAACAATAGGGCTGGAAGTAATATAATTCACAAGATCTGCAAAAAATGGTTTGCCCTTATGAACCGCGTAATGTTTTTCAGCTTCTTCTTTAGACAGCTGAAGCATTTTAAGACCAAGGATCTTAAGACCTTTTAGCTCAAATCTCCTAATAATTTCTCCTGCAAGCCTTCTTTTTAATCCATCCGGTTTAATGAGTACTAGTGTCCTTTCCTGCATTTCACTCACTGCTTGCCGGGGTCTCTTGTACTGTCTCTGGAGCGGCTTCTACGGGAGTCTCTTCAACTGGAGGCTTTATTGAATCCTTTCTCATTGCTTTGATAGTATGATACTCCTTTGTCCATTTTGTCCTTCTTGGAACTCTCTTCAGGTTTATCATATTTACCCTGCACTTTCTACTACAGAAATCAACTATATTGCCACTTCTTCTTACATAAATTGTACCGGTTCCAGGTTCAATATTGGAACCACAAAATCCACAAGTTTTTATTGCCAATATTATCACCGGATTGAGAGTTTTTTAGCTTCTCTGGCTGTTTCTCTTAGCATTAATATATCCCCAACCTTAACAGGACCCAGTACATTTCTGGCTATGATTCTACCTTGATCTCTTCCTGATAGCACTCTAACCTTTACAGTTGTTGCTTCTCCGGTCATACCGGTTCTTCCCATTAATTCAACAACCTCTGCCTGTGTAGCTTCATCTGCCACTTAAGTCACCTTATTTCTTCAAAGAAACAAGTTCTGAAGTAATCTGCTTATAAAGCTCCTCATTTTTTCCATAGTCGGTAATAGATATGGAAGCAGCAGCTGAAATTCCAACTCTTGTACCTAGTTCGGATTTACTCTTAGCATATGCGTAAGCTATCTTTCTCTCTTCACAGAGCATTGGAAGGTAATATACTACTTCTGGAGGTGTAACATCTTCTGCAATTATTACTATTTTACTTTCCCCCCTCTCAATAGACTTAATAACCTCGTTCGTGCCCTTCTTTATTTTTCCACTCCTGTAACTATTCTCTACTAGATCAAGAATC
>JAJYDZ010000128.1:4412-5918 GCA_021790415.1 Thermoplasmata archaeon
CGGGAGTTTCGAATTTAACAAATGACTGTTTTTCCATTTTATTTTCCTCCTTCACTTTTTAGTATCACCTGAGCCTAAGACGCTATATATAGTTTTTTTAATCTGAAAAAATCAGTGAAATTATGCTTTTCCTAAGATGAAGTCGAATTATTTTCAAGTCTCATCAAAGAATCTAGGGAATTAGTAACAAACGAGTCGGGTATGTGTTCCATAGTCGTAATGGGAAGCGGAATTTTCCCACCAATTTTATGTTTCCTATAAAATAGGTAATAATATGAAGAGGGGAAAGGATAAGAATTTAAAATTCTAAACACGAAATCTAGGTTTCTCTGAGCTTCTTCGGCACCTTTGAAGTCATTTTCTACATATAGGTTTAGTACCTTTTTAGCGGCAGACGAAATGTTTGTTGATCCGCAGACTCCGCCACTAGAACCAGCCACAAGAGACTGAAGAAGTAAATCATCCTGTCCTTGATAAACAGGTATTTTAGAACCGAACTTGTAAAATATGTCATTAAAATATCTAATATTGCCTGAACTTTCCTTAATCCCCCTTATCTTTCCACCTGCGGTATCAATGATTGATTCAATAGTCTGTGCTTCTATGGTAACGCCTGCAAGTTGCGGTATATTATAAATTATGAAATTTGCATCAACTTTAGAGATAACTTCACTAAAATGCTTGATAATCCAAGGTTGCTCTGGCTTGATGTAATAAGTGGGTTGAAGGACCATGCTGGTAAATCCGAGATCAAAAGCATATTTTGCCAATTCCACGGCTTCTTCTGTGTTTTGGCTGCCAATGCCTACAAACGTTTCTTTCTTTTCTGATTCCTCTGATACAATATTCAGGAATTTCTTTTTCTTATCCATAGTCAAAAGTGAAAAAAGTCCAGTGCTTCCCAATGGAAATATAGAATTTATACCCATTTCCGTAAGATCTGACATAAGCAGTTTGTAATACTCTCTACTTGGTTCATAAGAACTATCAAGGGGTGTTATGAGAGGACATATTAACTTGAACTTATCCATTGTTGATCATGTATTCATCCTTTATCTTGATTATTATGAGACATAATTCCAAATGAAAGTCAAATAAAATAGCTTGCCATAGTAAATAGATCGAGTTCAGACTTGCCAAAGATTATTTATTTTTCTTTAATAAAGGGGTAGATGAGAAACAAAATAGTGGTAATTATTATTACATTTATACTATTATATTCATTTCTATTCACTTTGGAAAACGGTGAACTAAGTCAACACGGTAATAGCGGTATAAATGAAAATCTACAATCATTTATAATAAAACAAAAACATTCTAATAATTTCTTAACAGATTCATATTATATATTTTTTAATGAATCAGGGCTGCCATCGGGGTCAAACTGGTCCGTCTCACTTAAAAGTTCCCAAGGAAGTATTTCGGAATATACAGCATCAAGTCAGATAATATTTTATGTTTCGGGGGGAAACTACTCTGTCACAATTTATGTTCCAGATGGATATA
>JAJYDZ010000129.1 GCA_021790415.1 Thermoplasmata archaeon
TTGATCTGAATCTGGAGAAACCAGGCGAGTGGGACTCTTTGAGGAAGGAGTGCCTTCCATATATGGGAAGACTGGAGGTAAAGGCTCTGGAATTTTAATTCCGGTACTTGTATAGCTTCGATCCTTGATATTTTCGATCAAGTTGACGATGGGCAGGCTACGGTTCTGAACCGCAAAGTATTTTCATGAGTGTATAATAATAGTGTATGGTGCTTCCGGGAGAGATTGATGTTGAGCGTTATATCAGGGAACTGGAAAAGACCATTGAGAAACTGACAAATGAGAATGAAACACTCAGGGGTGAAAACGAATCCCTGAAGAAGAAACTCCTTCTTTACGAGAATCCGCACACTCCTCCATCAATTCAGCCCTTCAAACCAAGGATCGACAACCCTCCCGGAAAGAGGGGTGCACCAAAAGACCATAAGGGAGCAACCCGCATAAATGGATAACCGGATGAGATCATCCATGTGTAAATGGAGAAATGCCCGAACTGCAGCCATATCCTTGCGTCACCAATCCGTACCGAGAAGAAGACCATATTCGACATACCGCCACCGCAGAAGGTAAAGGTGACAGAATACGATCTTGATGTCTATAAATGCAGCAACTGCGGATCAGAAGTGATGGCGAAACACCGGGACTGTCCTCAGAAGGGCGATATGGGCATCTATCTCCTGAACTACATCATCATGCTGAAATACAATCTCCGCGGTCCAATAAGGAGGGCGCAGGAATTCCTGAAGATCAACAACGACATTGACATGAGCGTCAAGGGCATCAATGACGCCCTTCTCAGGGTAGGTGAATCCTCCATGGCCGAATATTCACGCATACAAGATCGGATACGCAGATCGAGATGGGTCCACATAGACGAGACAGGTTTCCATGTAGAGGCGAAGAAATACTGGCTCTGGTCTTTCCGTTCGGCTAAGAATGATGTCCTGGTGGTGTTCATTGATTCGAGGGGAAGGGACGTCGTGAAAGAAACCACGGGGGGAAGATTTCCATGGTCCCGTAATAGTGGAAGGCTGAAAGGCATGAGCATGTTTGTGGAGATGGATAAAATTCTGAGGATAGAGTTGTGAGGATTAGGCTGAGCTATACATATACTAATTTTTTTTTGAGTTTATTCTAGTGATTTCATGAGACTTCCAATTCCTTCTCGTAATAATTCATCCCTTGAACCTATGAAGGATTTAAATTGTTCAATATCCCATAATTTTTTCTCTGATGACGGAATAAGATGCCGGTCAAGTTCACCAATATAATTTGGTAAATATTCATTAGGTGCCAGATCCTGAATCTCACTGTTTACGTTTCTGTTAATAAGAGTCAGGTTAGCCAAACAATTTATGTATTCGCTTTCCACTCCGTTCTTCCTGAGAGTATCTTGGGGGAAAATATGCTGTATAGTTATGTTAGGATCACTGACAGAGTGTCCTGCCCAGTCGGACGCCTTTCTCCTGTAAAGCATCGCCAAAAGTAGCATTTCTGAGGACTTTGTAGCCTCGTAATCTATTATATCTTCTACAACAATGTGGTCGGGAATATTGTACGATTTCATTATCTTAAACAAACCTTCAATGGGAAAAGATTTGTTTTTTGAAACTTCATCCAAGCTCTTGTCAAGTTTTCTATCTGTCCAAGTGCTATAAAAATTGTTTGCAGACGTAATTAAAAACCACTTGATAATCCGATTCTTATCTTCCTTTGAAATCGCCTCTAAATTAGGTATTTTGTTCTCATAGATCCACTTGTAAATGGGTATCATCACAGTATGTGATGGCATAAACCTCCTGCGAGATATTCCAAGTTCTTTGGCTATAAGGGAGAGGCTAATTTCCATTGCATCAAAAGAGCTCTCTATTATTTCCTTCAGAGCTGGATCATTGGCTCCATATTTTTCTTTTACTTCACTTATCGTGTTTTTGAAGGAATTTTTCCGAGTGATTCTGCTTTGGCTAGTACCAAGATTTCCAAAAACTGCTCTGATACAAGCTTCCCAGGATGGGTATTCATCTTCATATAATTTGTTAAGTTTCTTGTATCGCTCGAGAATTAGTTCCTTCAAGGATGGAAATGCCGATGCAAAAAAGGAAAGAAAAATTTGCAGATTTCCTAGCCTTATACCAGAGGTGTTTATCCTTGTAAAGATGTCAGAAATGGCCTCTGGGTCGATCGGTTCTCCTTTTTTGCTTCTGAGTGTATATATAGGAAGTTCATAATTTGAGATATTACTCCCTATTGATTCCAATGGTTTCTCATAGTCTTTGTATTTGTCAGAAAGGTCCTTCAAGGCAGCAGCTTTCCCTCTAGATGCGTTGAAAAGAAGTGAGACTGGAATTCCTATACTAGAACCTATCCTAAACTCTTCGGATGAGGGATTATATGATATCGGCTCCCTTTCTATTTTCTCTCCACCTCTACTAATTTTCCAAGAATTAGCGAGCAACATCAAGCTTAACAATCTCTGCTGGCCGTCTATTACATACCTGAAGGGGCCATCGATATTATCCCTTTCCTCGTCACCTACGATCTTAGAATACGGTAATTCATCATATGTCTCCCAAAGGATAATTGTACCAACAGGATATGAGTTTACAATAGAATCTACCAAAAGTTTAATCTTATCTTCGTCCCATTCAAACTCACGTTGAACTACAGGTATTCTGAGAGTTTCAATCCAAGGGCCTAAAATTTCACTTATTTTCTTCTTTTCCACGACTAAACTTTCAATAGATCCTATTTTAGTCATTCAAGGTATTGTACATTTTCGCTAATAAAATTTTTCTTAGGATGTCGTATTTGTAAAATATTCATAATCTTCCGAAGAATGAAATTATGCATCAGGAAGACTAATTTGCCCGATCCTATCTGTTATCAATAAAATTTAAAGAGTTTTCACCTTAGACTAATATTTATCTTGTTGTATCTGAAACCTAAAACCATCAAAATATGTAATTGGGAGAAGAACTCATAAAAATTATTCTAGACTCGTAATTAAGAGAATCCTTAAACGGACCGAATACATAGTATCATATGAAGTTGAGTAAATTCAGGGAGATACTGCGAATGTCGGTGGAAAAAACCTCAAAAGACATGATAAAGGTTAGCAAAAAGAGATTAAATGAGGAACCGGATAGTCATGACTATTTCAACTACGAGGCCAATTACAAAGCCCATCTTTATCACATTCTCCTAGCAAATGGCGTTAACTATGAGAATATACAACTTGAATCCAGACCAAAAAAAGCTACAGTTGCAAATAATCACATCGACCTATGGTACAGTGACTTGGACAATGAATATTATTTCCTGGTTGAAGTGAAGCAGGTCTACGGAATGAACAGAAAGAAAGATGATATCAGACAATATGACTACAGGGTCAGGAATCCAAAAAGTAATAAAATTATTTCAGGCATAATAAAGGACGTTATAAAACTCAGTGACTCCTGTGAGATCAATAAAAAATTTTATGGTGTTATGCTGATGTTTTGGGCGGACCCAAAGACCAAGGAAAACCTCAATTTGGACACTATAAGAAACAGCATCTTGATGCAGACCAGAAAAGAGAAACCAGGAGCAAGAACAACAAGGCTTGAATTCCTCTGGAGTTCTTCGCAGAAAACCGAGTACAAGTCGCTATCTTAGTTCATTTACGTAATACTAGATCCTGTGAGTTAAAGATATTCATATCTTGGGAAATAGCAAAGGTATACCTGGCTTTAAGGTGTAATATTAATTGATTTTCACACTTCCTTCAGAGTGTACTTAATATTCCTTTTTTTGCACCACTCCATCGCTGCCTGGGTTTTTCTTCTCGTGATTGGGTTGTTTATCAAGTGCCCCCCTTTGATTTCCACTATTTCCTGATCTCCATTTTTATATTCAACAAGAAAATCAGGATTGTAATGGGCCCAGTTTATCATCTAGGTTAAAGTAAGGTATCCTTATACCGTGATTCTTTGTCCACTTTGCGACGTCATCTGATCTTTCAAGGAATTCCATGTACTGTCGTTCCTGATCGCTTTCATAGTACTCAATGGAATAAGCACTCTTTTTTGGGTCCTTATAAACCCCATCAGCTGGAAGTCGATGGATTGATTGAAAACAAGGACTATTTATGGCTCAAGTCAAGAATTTCAAATTTGAGCAAGCATTTCGATAAACAATAATTTTTGCCTTGGAATAATTGCATCTTCTATTGTATTTTCTTAAAAATTCCGGGCTCCTTCTCCTGCCATAGTTCTATGTAAACATCCCCTTCATACGTTCTGACCGGATGGTGTTTTGCGAAATCTGTAGCACTTTGAATATAATATGAGGATGTCACGAATTTCGCAAAATAAGGGGCTTTCCCGGTCCTTGCACATACGTCTTCTACCTGTCCCTGAAATATGCTTATCAGGTTATCTGAAATTCCGCTCTTTACATGTTTGCATTCTACAAACCCTTCCAAATACCCCTTCTTAAGAAATCGTCGATCATGCATTCTGAAATAGATGTCGAAGTTAATTGGTCTAGATTTACCTTGAACGCTATGCTCCATTGTCAGTTCTCCACCTTCGTCTTTTATTACAGCTTTTATGTTCTTGTCTGTCAATAACCACCTGTAGGTTCTGAATTCAAGCCCCTTTCCCGTAGCTGTTCCCAAAAGCATACTTCTTAAATAGTCTGCAAAATTTGGATACAACTCAAGAATTTTCTCGACTGCTAACCCGGCCTGCGTAAGTTTGATACCTTTTTTCAACATCTCGTCAATGAGTTCATCTCGGGTAAATTTCTGACTTTTCATAGCAGCAAGTATATCTGAAAACTCCGTTGCAGGTCTTGTACCTTTATTTTCTTCAATTAAGCTTTCGTCGCTTTCTTCTACATCTTCTTCTACAGAAGTGTATTTATTAACGAGTTTCTTTATTTGAGCCGCGGATAATTTGTCCCCTATAGTTTTTACTAATTCCATCTTGGGCCAACTTTTCCCAACGGGAATATTATAATCTGAAGCCACTTCCAATAGTTCATCTTTAAAGAGCGCTGAGATAACTTCATATTTAGATGGCATAATGCACAAAAGCGAATTTGAATTTAAATTTTCGCTATTCGCTAAGCGCGTTACATACTGCAAAGTTTGAGGAGTAAGCAGGAATGATGCTACATACTAGACAGAAGCTCGTAGTCAAAAAGGAAATAAGCGTAGTGAGTTATCAGGGAATGACCCGGTAACCCCATATGGAACTACATGATGCCAAATATATTTGAGATCAATTTCACCTTTTCTGCCTTGAATTAGTTTTGCTAGCAAGAAAAGGAAGTCATATTCTCTGGCTCCGCTCGGAAGGTAACAACTTGCTGTATTTGCTTTTTCTGTATCCCAATCATTGCTAAGAGAGTAGTCGCCCATTACCCATGCGCTTTTAAAATTCTTATACTCATCTATCTGGAGGATGGTGAATATTAAAATTTGAAACCCATCTTCTATTGTTTGATTGATCTCCTCATATGCAGATATCGGTGGAAACCTAGACTTAAAACTCTGTCACACCGGATTTTTCTCAAATTGTTGTCGAAATGTCTCCAATCTTCTTCTCACTTCCTGCCCCATTTTGTAAAACAATACATAGAGTCCCGAAAGTTGCGTAAATTCAATATTTCTTCTTTATGAAATTTCCACCAATAATCTAAAATTAGTGATGGTCAATATTTCACAAAATTCTGTATATGCTATCTTTGCTTGATTGAAGATCTGTAGAGACACAAGGCATCCTTTCTCGATTGTAATTCACGCCTTATTATCAACAGACTCTGAAGCATATTCCTTAAACAACCTTCCCACGATGTTACAGATACCGGCATCTGCCCTTTAATCTTGTTGTAAGTTCGATCTTATTAATCTCTT
>JAJYDZ010000130.1 GCA_021790415.1 Thermoplasmata archaeon
TTTACTTTTGGAAGAAACTTTCCAGAGTATTCTGTTGAGGATGAATTTCATCTTTCTTTTTTACCTTTGGAATCTTACCGACTAATGTCAATGCCATGTCGAAGCTTTCCAGAACCCTGTTTACCGTCTCTTCAACTCTTTTGGCATAATACCCCCAGTCCGGCTCATATGAAAATTCTTGGCCGTCAATGAAAGGTTCCACTTCCTGTGGAGACTTAGAACTGTCTGTCACAATCCATGAAACCTTCATTCCAGGAATAAAGCGTTCTCCCTGCTCCTGAAGTTTTTTTGAAATTCTCACATTTGCAAGTGAGTCAGCATCCTTGTATTTGTCATAATCCTTCACGGATCTTGAAATCACTAACTTCTTTATATCGAGGCTTCTATCCCCTTCTAACAATCTTTTGACAATCTTTTCGCTAAACTCCCTTGCCCCCTCCTTATCTCTTTTCATTATGTAGTTGAAAACTGTTTCCAGAACTTCGCTCTGCAAATCAAATGAATCGGTTCTTCTTACTTCATACCCTCTTACTAGCATTTTCCCCTTATCTGACTCAGGATAAGTGATCATACCAACATATCTCTTTTTGGCGCCATGGGAAAAGAAAGGATCCATAACTTTTTCGAATTCGATGGAAACGGATAGTTCTGCAGAGATCTTTGAACTCAGGTCCTTTCCTATAATCACAGCTTCCTCATCGCTATTTGCACCGGATTCTATGAATACACTATCCGTATCTCCATAAATAACCCTGAATCCGTCATGCTTAAGGGTTTCTATTAAACTCATAATGGTTTTCCTTGCATATGCGGTTATGGAACCTCCAATCTCCAGATTTGTAAAACGGTAAAATGAAGAGGCAAGAACCCCATAGAATGTATTCATCAATATTTTTAAGGCATTTTGAACTCCATCGTAGTAGTCATATTCTGATCCGGAGGATTTCTTAAGAAGCGCCTTTATTTTATCTCTTTCATTCATTAGCTCTCTGAGAATCCTCGGAACGAGCCCCTCCTTTTGTTTAATATCCAGGAACCTAACTCCAGTTGGAGATATGGTGGTCCCATTTGGATCCAGTGTAGTGAAACATATATTGTACTTAATAATCATCGACGGATACATGCTCTTGAAATCCAGCACAATTACCCTTGAGTATAATCCTGCACCTATGGACTCAACATGGCCGCCTTCTATGGGTTTTTCCTTAAGTGCCTGAGAGGCAGTCATTGGTACCCCAATATTCTCTCTGTCTGCCTTCCTTATAAGGATTGAATCGACGTAATTGCTAGTTCCACCGTTGGTAGTATCCTCCAGTGGGAGTTTTGTAACCGTAGCCATAAACATATTTCTATCTAATACTCTCATTTTATCCATTATCTGGAAGGTCAGGTACGAATCTTTTATGCAATAAGCTATGACCTCCTGTCTTCTGTTTTTCCATTCCTCTTCTATTTTCAACCGATCAATGTCATCCTTTCCCTCTCCAAGTAGTTCCTGAGAGACATAATTGAGAGTTTCGTGTTTCGGTTTCAAAATTCTTTTAACGTTCCACCATACATCACTGACAATCCTTCCTTTCAGTCGCCAGTACTGGTTCTGAATTCTTCTCGGTTCGGTACCATCCCTTCCTATACTGAATTTGATTCCATACTTCTTCATTCGGTATTCTATAACCGGGAGATCATAACCATCAACATTGTACCCAATAAGGACATCAGGATCCTGAGATTGTACCAGCTTTACAAAGTTTGTCAAAAGTTCATCTTCTTCTCCGTCTACAGCACCCTTAGTAACCTTATCTCCCTGTGCAATTGTATATCCAATAACAAGAATTTTTCCATATTGTTCCGATGATGTTTCAGGAAATGCATTTTCTATATCGAAGCTTAGAACCTTCAGGGATGGATTGAAGTCAGATGTAGTTGCTATATTTTCCACTCTCATAACTACATCTGTGGAATATCTATTCATTGGATTATATTCCTCTCCATTTATTTCCACACAAGCTCCAAGATCAAGATCATATATGAATCGGTGGTGAAAGGGAATGTCTGCGGCCATTACCGTTGAAACGAATAATCCTCTTATTTCCGGGACTTTCCAAGGATGCTTAATATATATGCGACAGGCATCTTTCATTTCTCCATTTACCCAGAGAGATTTTCTCTCCATCCTTATGAACTCCGGATTTTTACTGATCCCATCCAGTTCCCTTTGTTGCGGCATTATGACATCGAAATAAGGAAGGAAACCAAAATAAAGAGCTGTAACTGACCGGCCATCCTCTGTCCTTCCAAAAAGCTCAACAATTAATGGATCCTCGCGGAAAGAGTATGAAGCCGATACAAGCCTCATCCTTATATTCATACATCACAATTCGTTAGTATTACTTAACATCTATGAGCATGAAAATCATATATTAATTCATGGTAATTCACGCAAGGTTCCCTTGAAATTTCAGCTATAAAATATTTTGAGCAATAACCCTAATATTTCTGCAAAACAATTAATAATGTATTAATTATTATATTAAAATCCAGAAATGGTGCACAAGCATGAATATTTTAAGTGATCTTGTTAATAAACATAATTTCTATCGCGAATCTACCCTAAACCTGCAGGCTTCAGAAAATGTATTGAGTCGACCAGCGAGGGAGGCTCTGGGCGCCGATCTTGCATCCAGATATTCACATATTATGGATTCTGGAATTAACGGTTATGGAGGTTGTAAGTATTCCGAAGAAATTCTAATAGAAACAGAAAATTTGATGAAAAAACTTTATGGCTCAAAATATGCAGAGGTAAAAACCATAGGAGGTCATGTGGCGGCTGAGGTAGCCATTCTTTCAACAATGAATAAGAAAGAAAATATGCTTGCCATAGGGGAAAATTGTGGCGGTTATACCGGCTACTTTGGAAATTATATACCTTCCATGTTCTCCATAAATTCATATGAAATTCCATATGATTCGGAGAATCAGGAGATTAAATACGAAGAACTGGAGAAGGTAACTAAACAGGTTAATCCTTCCGTAATACTGCTAGGGCAATCTTTTTTTGTTAAACCATACGATATGAAACGGATTAGGGAAATTGGCGATGAATGCAATGCACGAATAATCTATGATGGATCACATGTAATGGGTCTAATAGCAGGAAAACAGTTTCAACCAGATGCACTTAAGTATTCTGATATCCTACTAGGTTCTACGCACAAAACGTTTTTTGGACCTCAGGGGGGTATCGCATTGACAAACGATGAGGAACTTTGGGACCGTATGTCTTTCAACACAGTTTGGAAAACAATGGATAATTACCATTTGAATAGAATAGCATCACTTGGTGTGGCAGCTGAGGAGATGCTGCAATTCGGTGAAGAATATGCGTCCCAAGTATGCAAAAATTCCAAGCAATTGGGAAAAGCACTGAATGAATATGAAATTGAAGTGAAATATTCTCCATGGTATTCATACTCTCATCAAGTGCACATTTCTCCTGAAAATGAAAGCAGATTTGGGAATTTTCTTAAAATTAGCCAAAAACTTGAAGAGAACGGAATCATAACGGATAGGGAGGGCCGTATTGGCACCGCAGAGATAACAAGGATGGGTTACAATGATATGGATAATATTGCTTCCTTAATCAAAGATGCCCTATCAGGAAAAAACGTAAAGAACAACACAATAGAATTGAGAAAAAGTTTGAAAATAAAATATTGCAGGTGATGTAAATGAAAACAGTGAATGATATAATGACGCAAAATCCAATAAGCGTGGAAGAAGGTATGACCATAATGAATGTTATTTCTAAGCTGAAAGATAACAGAATAAGTCAGGTTCCAGTTGTTTCAGGGAAGAAGTATGTCGGTATGCTTGGTTATCGTGAGATATTAAGGAGAAAGAGTATTAGCATAAATGCAAGAGTGGGAAATATGTCGGTGGCATCATCAACATTATCGCCCTCAGATTCCATAGAATCCGCATTGAGAAAATTAAAGCAGAGTGGTGATAACGCCATACCTGTTGTGGACAAAGGCCATCTGGTTGGGATAGTTTCAAGAGCTGATATCCTCAGAAATATAGAGGAATTCAGTGGAATGGAGAACATGAAAATCATGGATATAATAATTGAAGACCCCTTTCTGGTAAAAGAATCCGACGATGCAGAAAAGGCCCTTGAAATCATGAGATCACAGGACTCAAGTGAGATACCTGTTGTTGACGATTTGGGAAAAATTACCGGAATCATAAGATTCAATGAAATCTCTGATATAGACTATCGTGGCGAATATGCCAAACTCAGATTCGGGGAATTCTCATCCGGTGATATGGAAAAAGGGATAATTTGCGGGTCTATAAAAGAAAATCCTGTCTATGCACTTGACTCGGAAAGTATACTAGATGCAAAAGACACTCTTCTCGAATCAAAACTTCACAGTTTACCGGTCTGCACAAAAGATCTCAGGGTCATAGGAGTAATAACTATTGATGATATACTCAACACTATTCCTGCAGATAGATCCGACGATGGAATAATGCTTAACATTTCCGGTCTAGGAACAGGAGATTCAGATTTATATGATATTATATACTTCTTAACAGACAAATTCACTCAAAGAGTTACTAAAGTGGCCGGCTTAAATAGCGGAACTTTAAATATTCATATAATGAAGCACCACTCTCAGGGGAGAACTAAATATTCAATAAGGACAAGATTTGCAGCAAAGAAAACGAATATGACCATCAGCGATTACGACTGGAATTTTGGAAAATGTCTTTCAAGGATCTTTGAGACCTATGAAAAGAGATTAAAAAAGGACATGAATAAGGATTGAATGCTCAATATTATGCTGTGACATATTTAACAAACACAACATGAAGTTTAGTAGAACGTGGATTAGAGCAGTAAAACTCCAACAGTTCATATTTAATATTGAACAATACTCTCAAATATTAATAATGTCATATTTTGTGCATATTTTCAGCGTTTTAACATAGTAACGTTAGCATTATAATTAATTAGATTAATGCAGCATATTAGATTGAACGCATTTTTACCAGTCACGTCTTTTTCATGAAGAGAAGGGATAAATATATCACCTCCCCAACCTGAGTATTGCTGGTGACACACAAAATAGCTAATAGAACTGAGACGTCTATAATCATCCTTTACCAGTAGAAGGGCAGTTCTATTAGTTAATGTCTCTATGGATAAATGAGGTCCCACGATCTCAATACCCTGTTCAGAGTATACTAAATTGCAACATTGATTTAACCATCATAAGAGTTAATCATTTCAATTATGGGTTTCTTGTTAAAATATGTTCTAGGTTGCCACACCGAAAGCATTATATTCTCTGGCTTAAGGTGTTTTACAATAGTGGTTTGATAGCTTAAGAAATCTACATAATCCTTACTCCAGCTAAGGGTATAAAGCACATTACCAAAACTCCACCGGGAATTCAGTAGCCTCTCACGAAACAGAGAAAGAGACTTCAGATGGTTCAAGAGGTCCCCTTTCTGTCCCTCCTCCACAAGAAATCCTGACTGGAATAGCGAAATATTACCGATTACAGGGTTAGAAACACTGTATTCTATTTTGAAAAAACCAGAACTGGATATATACTCATAATTTCTATATACAACGTCTCGTTTAACACCAATTCTAAGTGCAAGATCGTTTAATGGTAGAAGCGGATACTTTACCATACCCGTCATAATCTTTCTCGTGGTACTCCTAATTTTGAAGTCTCTTTTAGTTAGTGGATCATTTAACTCATTGTTTCTAGGTTTGAAGAGATAGTTCTTAACCCTGTAGAATTCACTTATGGACGGAGAAACAGAAACAATATCTCTGACTGCTCGTTCTAGTTGTTCATCAGTTTTG
>JAJYDZ010000131.1 GCA_021790415.1 Thermoplasmata archaeon
GGATCGTCTCGTTTTCAATGAAATAAGAGACCAGATCATGGCCAGGCACATAAGAATAAAACATGGAACAATGCAGGATGCTTCCTTCATCGAATCAGACAGGGGAGAATATGGTAAACCCAGGGGTGAGGATGCAAAGACACGCAGATCTAAAGACGGAACATCAGCAACAAAGAATCATGAAAAGCATTTCGGATACAAGGCGCATACCCTTGTCAACGAGATAAAAATAATAGAGAAACTGTCAGTAACACCGGCGAATGTACATGATTCACAGATTGATCTCAGCATTCCCGGTATTATATGTTACAGGGATAAGGGATATTTTGGGTCAGAATGCAAAGGCATCAATGGGACAATGGATCGTGCTGTGAGAGGTCATCCACTGCCGGTCAAGAGCATAAGACGGAATATCCGCATATCCAGGATAAGATCAGCGGTGGAACATCCCTATGCGTTCTTCAAGGGGATGTTCCATTTCTTCCATGTAATGGTAACAACAGTGCAGAGAGTGAGGGTGAAGACCTATCTCACAGCCATATGCTATAATCTCATGAGATCAAGATATCTTGACCGGATAGCGTAAGCCATAGAAATTTAGAGAAAATACAGGGAAAAACATGGTGAAATAGGTTATTTTTCACACAATATTTGGATTAAAAAAACGATTTTTCAGGAATCGAGAAAGATATCAAACGTAAATGAAGGTTTTAGGAAAACCTCAATTGATAACATGACAATATGTTTATTTAACTAATCTTGCATTTTGAAGTTTTCAATAATATGGAACATCGTCATAAATCGAGACCACAAGGATGACTATGATGAATATTTTCAATCTATTAGGCTTATACCCTATCGCATAAATTCTTACTTAAATGATCAAATTATATAGCATAAAGTTATTAATATTTGTGGCAAATATTTCAATAGGAAATGTTGTTGACTGCGTTATATCAGGCATAAATCAGGCAAAAAAGGATTATAATAAACTCACAAAAAATTTTCAAACATTAGGAGGTGGGCCAGAATATTTCATCTCAGTAAGTATCGCCAAAAGTTTAAAAGAAGGATTAAATGAATCACTAATATTTCTAGAAGAAACGTGGAAAGATTCGGAAGATGCCCCAACGGGAAAAAAAATTACAAAATGGCATCCGAATTACAGATACGACATAGTTGTCAGAGACAGTAAATTACTTCCCTTCGCAGCAATAGAGGTTAAAAATAGTGTTTGTAGTGTTTCAAAAGAGGTAATGAAAGATTTTGGGAGAATATCGACTGCTGTGGAAATGGAAGGTGATGAAAAAATATTCAAAGGTGGACTATTTGTCTTTTATACCCAAAAACACTGCAAAATGGAAGCCCTTGAAAACACTAAAGAAATTATACAGAAAAGGTATGAGGCATTGGAAAATGCATTGAAAGTGCAAAAGGGAAGGTCTGATCTAAATAAAAAGCTCATTGACCCAACCCTCTACTTAGGCATGGATCGAAATCCTGTTAGAGGGTTAAATAACAAGGTAGTTGTCTGGGGAGGAGGATGTTTTATTCTTACTCCAAGAAAGCATTAACTGTTAAGACGAGACATTATAAATTATAGGCATAACCTGAGAATATGTACCTTTGGTTGGATATCATGAAAGAATATGGTAAGATGGTACCATGGTATGATGATAAAAAATGACATTCTCTGAAAATATGAGCATAATCATTCTAAGGACAAGAATTTGATAGATATAATTGACCTGCCTGTTTTGAAGTGCCTCTTAAATCTTTTATAAATTTGTTATGAATAAAAATAAATGAGTAGAATTCGTAGATTCTACTTAGTTTTTAGGTTTATTCCCGCGCCCCTTTCCTGATGGTTGTCCAGAGGTACTTGGGTATAACGGGTTTGCTGGTGCCGGTGGAGGTGTTTTGCTGCTACCTTTCTTTGACACATGAAAGCATGAGCAAATGGCGTATTAAATTTTACCTAATAATAAGGGCATAAACTAAAAGTGAAGCCTTTCCTAAATAGACATTTTCTGTAGGTTAAAAATATTGATTATTCCATTACCTGCAGGAGTGGAAAATACTTCAAAGGCAGTGAGGATGCTTAACATGGAAGCGTTGCCAAGGGCATTTAAGCTTGAACCGGTGATATGCTTTCTTCAGGTAACATGGAAAGCAGCCCACAGGGAAAACACAGTAATGATTATGCCAATGACAAGGAGCGCATAAGGCCAATAAGCATCAACTCCTCTTATTATGGTTCCTTGCTTCATACTACTCTAGTAACATAACGCTATTAACTTTTTCTTTCCCTGTAGATTTCCTCCAAAGCAAAACCTATGACTGTTAAACCGAGAACGCTGAATCCTACATAATACCACTCCAATCCTGCAGCCTTCATGGACAAATTGCTCAAGTCTATGTACTCCGGTAGCAAAAGGTATCAATGCAGCTGCAAGTCCGGGAACAAGAATTATAACAATAAGGCCCCATATACTCTGTTTCTATTTCTTCAAGTCTCTGAAACTGGTAAAGACCCTCGTTGTGGCCAAATTCTCTTTTTACCGTCGAATATGCAATAGATTTTCTCCTTCAAAACGGGAATTTCTTTCTCTTTCTGGATCTCTTGTGGATTATCGTTATTATCTCGTGCCTCAATTAAGAATACATTCTCAATCTCTAAACGTGAAACAAAGAACCAACCTTTTTTGTACTTCCCAACTTCAGTTCTCAGAGTGAGATTCACGATTTTACCTAAGTAAGGTCGCAAAGCCTTATCGACTTTTGTTCGACGCATTCGCATCTCCTCAAGGTTTTTCCTTGTCCTTTTTTTCCTGTGCTTTACGTTAAAAGGTTCAGGTCCTTTTAGTCCATTACCCTTTCCTATGAATTTTTGACCACCATTCCTGTCGGTATTATTAGTTCGCCCGAATTCTGCCATTTAGCTTAATCACCCCGTAAATCTTTCCTCAATTGTACGCGGGTGCAAATAATTTTGTATCGGTCAATATATTTAATTCTTGCAGTTTATAAAAACTATACGGGGAGGATTGTATGGTCGTTGAATTGAACACATACTTTAAAAAAAATGATTTTGCTTACAGTTCCACAGAATGAGGAGTATGAAGTATTCGATTTTAAGTGAAGAAAAAATAGCTTTTGGGTCTTCCCCGGTATAAAGAAAAATTAGAGTTTCAGATGAAAGATTGAGTTCATCTTAATTCTTTTTTCTAACCTTAAAAATAACCCCTATACAAGCGATTTGGGTCAGGAGTTCTGAAACCACTTTATATATTAAAAATACATATTACCTTGGTTGGAAGAGAAATTCAGCGAACTGTGGGAAAGGATAAAGGATTATTTGCCAGAAAATTGGAAAGATATAAAATACGATGAACAGTTGGTAAAAAAGGCAATAGCAGATGTTGCCAGAAAGCTTCCTGTTGAAGTTTATGAAGTGATAAGGGAAGAAGTTCTGGTAAACCTCTTTTCAATGGAAGAAACGGCAAAAGCATCTCTTGCATTCGTTGTTGATTCCAATATAATTATCGCCGACTGTTTTAGGGTTGCTTCGGGAAAATATTCAAGCATTGAAAGGATTTTCTCATCGGCTTTCGTAAGATTGTTTGCCCCAAAATCTATTGAAAAAGAAGTCTATGAACAAATAAAATTAGACCTGCCCAAGGGGAGTTCCATGCAAAAAGCAAAAATGCATGCGGCTAAGCTGCTTTCCAAAATTACACTGGTAAACGAATCAGAGTTTGAGGTAGAGCATAAGGCCCTTGCTAAGTTTAAGGATAAGTATGGAAATGACGCTTCCTTTGTTAAAGTAGGACTAAGGTTTGGAATCAAATCAGTTGTAACTAAGGATAAGGACTTTTCCAGAGATGGAATCATTGAACCCATTGATCTGGGTGCCGCAGTGAAAACTATTGTGTCTACAGAATCTGGAGCACTTTCTCTTTCACTAATAGGGGTCTCAGCGTGTGTTGTGGGGGAGGGAATTTATTGGGCACTGTTTCTTCTGATTAAAGTAATATTGGAAATTATTAGTTATATAGGACTGATATTGGTCGCAGGAGTAAAGGGATTAGTTGGACTAATAACAGGTTTGCCTCTTTGGCTACAAGTTGTACTGTTATCTGTTGCTATTGGTACAGGAGTTGCAGTAGGAAATTCAAAAAAAGCTAGGGGGTATATTTCAGAAAATGCAACCAAGTTGTATGAGATGGTTGTAGAAAATTCCAAGAAGATGATAGAAACCCTTGAAATTTATCTAAGAGGACTTATAGACATGACCAGCGGGCTAAGAGAGGAACTTGTTCCCTATTTCATTTATATGGTTGTTGGCTTAATTATGACAATTGAAGATATGGAGACAAATCTATCAAAGTATGAATTTTAAAGTGTATTTACATAATCTTAACAAACTAACTCTGTAAGCAGGGTGTAGAGAATGTCCTATTGGGGAAAAAAGGGTTAGAGGTTTAACACTAATTCTTCTATGCAAACCGGCAAGAATCGGAACGGGTACATTAGTCTATCATGTTGGGCAAGTTTGCCAACACAGGAAATTGCATGAAATACGGTAAATCACAAATAAATATTAAAAACGGCTTACAATCCTTTTAACGCCATAGCTTCTCTTCTTATTTTTAACCCGATGCGGTAAATGATTCGGAAAAAAGTTTAACTCGAAGTATGTCCTAAATTAATTCAATCAGAATTTTGCTCATAAACGTGCTACCAATCCTATCATCCTTTCCGACCTTGATTGCATCCAGAGCAAGTGCTCTAATGTCAATAACTTAAGGAAGCGCAATTCCTATATTATGATCCATGGGCCGTTCATCTCTTCCATTGCAGCTTCCATCTTACTTCTGACATTCCCCCGATGTGTTTTGTAATAGGTATCCAAATTCTCCATTGAAATGATGCTTTTTGTTTTGAAATATTCAATGGTCCGCTGTCGTTTCGTCAGAAATTTAAAAGTGGCTAACTGTTTTATCATTATTCTTGGAACTCTATTTCGTAAATGAAAAACCTATTTTTCAATTTTGGTTCTCAATTTACTATCTCAGTTTATCTCAATTCCTCTCAATTTGATATATCAATTTTGGTCAACTATCTCAATTTCCTATCTCAGTTTATCTCAATTCCTCTCAATTTGATATATCAATTTTGGTCAACTATCTCAATTTACTATCTCAGTTTATCTCAATTCCTCTCAATTTGATATATCAATTTGTCTCAAATTGAGATAAAATGAGATACCGTATATGGTCCATGCATTCGGATACATATTTCGAGTATCTGCAAATTCATGTTCGGATATTTTTGAGATACCTGAAATCAATTTTTAGTTTTATTTTCGATCAAACCATGACTCTCAATTTGAGATAGAGAAATTTAATATTCAATTCTTAAAGAGATTGAACATAAAATGGATTTGAAAATTAAGTTTGTAACAATTGCAATTCCGCTTTATTGATACGTTTAAGTTTTTCCTGGATAAGGAGTGGGTGCAAGAGTAAAAATTGTCCTGCTCAACGTTGAGAATGATAATGGATCGATGAGTATGATGTTCCTAAATAGAAAAAAAATACTATGGTGGCACTGTCAACGCCTTGAAATTGAGAACCGCTTATCTTATGGTTGCCTTGTCATAATAAAATAACCTTCATTAGAGAGTTTTGGAAGTTTTTATTTTTATTGTCTGTTGGTTAATTTTTGTATTTGTTTAGCTTGATAGTGCTAACATTAACTCTCTTGGATATAAAGATAAATCACAGCATGGTAAGGTTTCATATTCCATGGATGAACTCATGTCTGCAATACCGAATATGAAAAACATTTCAT
>JAJYDZ010000132.1 GCA_021790415.1 Thermoplasmata archaeon
CTCAGCCGGAACATATAAACATTTGCAGGAAAACGTGAAAGGGTAAACGCTGATCAAACCTATACTGACCAAGGAAACGCGGAAGCCGCCGACGGGATTCGGACCCGCGACCTTGTGCTTACCAAGCCGTAATTCCAATGGTTTCTGAGCATATTGATGCTCTAAAAAAAATGGATGGATGGAAAAAGTTTCACAATGGGTTACAGAACTCAGATTCTCAAATATCTCCTTGAAAACTTCAATGGGGAACCAATATGTAGTAAAAAGGAACTCTCCCAAATCATCCTGGCAAGCAGGACCCAGTATGTAAGAACGGTTTCTAGGGCTTATCTGAATTTTTTGGAAGAGAATGAAATTCTTTCTTCAGACGATGCAGAATATTATAGGAAAGCAATCCCGTCAAGAAAGACTGCCCCGGATGGCTTCATCCCTTCTGACGACAAAGTTAAGGACGTATATCGAAAGATTGAAAGTAAGACGATGAAGGTAGTATTCTCTGTGCTGGCAGTATCGGGAATACGCATAATGGAACTTGTGAAGATGATGAAGGAATTTGACAGGGAAAGACTCATTGTGAACCATGGCATTGCAAAATACCCTTTGAACTATTTCAGAGGTCACAAAAAAGCGTTCTATGTCTACATGCCAAAAAATATAGCTCTCTCCTTAACAAAAATAGAATATAATGATGATACAATTTCTCATTACTTCAGTGAAATCGGACTTGCCCCTAAGTACCTAAGGAAGTGGCAATATAATTTTCTAATTTATCAGGGAGTGCCCGAAGGTGTTGCAGATTTTATCCAGGGAAGGTCTTCTGAATCTGTAGGATCCATGCACTATCTTTCAAAGGTTAAACAGGCGGATTATTGGTATGGAAAGACGGCCCACAAATTGGTGAAAGTCTTAGAATGAACTTTAGGGCTCCTGGATTCTCTTTCCCAATTTCCCAACATACTCTTGAAGCCACACACTCTGGTTAACCCCCCCATCAAATGAGTAAAACGACGTAGATGCATCGTCTGAACAAAAGGCAGCTAGGGCAAGTTTGTCGCCTTTCTGTATTATAGAATCCTTTCTGTCTATGTCGTTGTAATAACGTTGAAAACCTGAACTGAGCGAATCCATTTTGACAGGCACTAAGTGGCCTTCTTTTATCCATTTCCGTACATTTTGAAAATGTCGCTGTATTGCATTATCCGTTAGATTTACATAATCGCCGTTTCTGGGCTCTAAGAGCCGTTTGAATACTTCTCCCAACGTATACACGAAAATCCTGATTTCGAACTCTCCACTGTTAGATGGATTAAAGAATTTGTTGACCCTCTTCTTTCTATCTGGGTCTTCCAAGGAGTTCTGCAAGACATAATCCAGAAGTATGTTGGCATCTATTGATTTGACACCGTTTCTGACGGTCATTGGAATTACCTAATGCTAGAGGATATTATGGGTCGAAAGGTCACTAAGAACATTCCTCAAGTAATTTTTATCCTTATTTTTTTCGCTGAGTCTTGAAGACTTTAGCTTTGAAACAACATCTATTAACTTTTTTTCTGAAACTCCTTTATTGACAGCTCTAATCGAATCAAGTGTAGCTGCAATTTCAAGGAACATGGTATCATTTCCTCTCAAGTAGCGAAGAGTCCTCTCTATACTCTCTGGTATATTTAGAGTTCCAGATTTCCACTCCTCTTTGGACATGCTGTAATAGTCGTCAGCAAGTTTCGATGAATAGGGCCCATAGAGATAAAGGTCAAAATCATAACTAAGTGGAAGTCCGAGTTTTTGCCCGAAGTACACGAACTTTTGAGCCTTGATGCGATTCTCCAATCTTCCACTTACGATCTTTCCCCTGTCAAGACCCATAAACTTAAGAAATCCAGATAAGAGAAGTCTATTATTGGCATCAGACATTTTTCTACCTCATACTACTATTTCTTTAGTCCTAATCAATTTTACCTCCATAGGTACGTGTTCTATGGGTAAGTTTTCTTAAATAAAACCCACTTGACAACTCACAAGACGAGTAAAATAGCCTTGCGAATGATACTGTTGAGGGGTAGTTTTCCACTTGTTATTTCTAGCAAGGAATTTTTTTTACCCAGTAGTAAAGCAACAGTTAACTTATCATTCAGAACAGTTTTCACAGTATAGGAAATTTACTATTTCATGAAATTGTCGAGGTGTCTTGAAACTAGGTAAAACGTATTACGTTTTCTTAGCGGTAATTTTCTTCAGGGCCTTATCCAAGTAACTTCTAAGTGATGTGACTCTGATTACCTTTCTTGAGTCTTCAAGCGAAAATTCTATTTCTTGCTCATCCAAGTAGGATATCTTCTTTCTGAGATAGGACGCAATATGAGTTATTTCGTAGTGTTTGGAATACGTTTCAATCAAGTCTGAAATAAGTTGATTTTTGTCCTCTTCCTTCCCCTCTTGAGCACGGTGGCTAAAGAGAGCATCTATGACGTCCTTCGCTTCATGCTCATCATAAACATCACATAGAAGGTCGAAAGCTTTGTTCTGATGCTCATCCACATTTGCCTCTTCGGGGCCCAAAAGCTCATCTACTGAGGAATCAAAAATTTTCCGGATTGAACCCGCAAGAATCTTTAAATCTTCTAAATCTTCTTTTTTCAGAGTGTTTTTCAAGCGCTTAATTTGAGGTTCTAAAAACTTTAACATCTCACGCCTTGAATTATAAATATCATCTTTGGGTGCAACTGTAACGAGTTCTACAACCTTACTTACCTCTTGAGCTGTGATAAAAGGATAACCACTAAACTCTATAAATTTTACGTGTTTTTTTAATAAGGGCCTTCGTTTATATGATACGTTTGTAAGTGTAGATGTCACTGCACTTACTCCTCTGAATGCTATCCGAAGAGCTCTTATATAAGGTTCAATTTATATCGATATGACCTCCTGTTGCCATTGCGGTAGACCTCTCTATTACAAAAGGAGCGTAGATAAAGGGTGCGGTTACTGGTGTCTTACTCATTGGGGTGAGTGTGGATCTAGCCATCATAGTTCAGATAATGAGGGCGAATTAAAATCAGAAAGGCCGGAGGAATTTAAGAAGAGGCTAGTAAAGGGCCTAACCAAGGGCGCCATAATTGGAGCAGCGCTTGGTGTTACCTGTGTTTTGGCCCATGCCGTTTGCATTATCACTGCATTTATTCATCATCATTACTATCTGAAAACGGCAGCCTCATCCGTTTATTCTGCCATGAAGAACAGAAACGAACAGGATGAACATCCAATTAAGGAGGCAATGATTTCCGGTGCAATGGAAACATCGAATACTGCAGGAGTTAACGCGCTCACTTCTAGGATTGGAAAAGCATTCGCTGAATTCGCTCATGCAAAGTCTGGTGCGTCGTTATCATGGGCTGGGGAAATCGGGAAAGAAACAGGAAAGAGCATGATAGAGCAAGGGTCTAACGCCGTATTTGACTGGAGTTCTAAGGCGGTGGTTTGATAACGATGGAAGATACAAATGATAAAGATATGAACTTCTCAGAAAATTTTGTCATAATATCATCAAGAAAGACTGATTTTTTGCGTATATTCATTAATAAGATGAAGTCTGAGAATGACAAAGCCATAACCCCAAACATTATTTTATATTTGGTGGGAGTGGTGGCTTCTCTGGATCCATTACTTTTTGTCAGCCCGAAGGAAATCAAAGATGGGCATCTCTATCTTGAAACCTCCCTAGAAGAACTGAATAGAGAGAGAATTGGAGAAGAAATAGCCAGACGTATGGATAGTCTCGTCGAGTAGTTAAATATTTCAAGAACGAATTTCCAGTAGATGTAAAACACCACAGCTTTGCAGAAAACACGAATATTACCAGTTCTGGGAATTATGCAAGGGTAGGAACGAATTGTTAATTTCATCATCACATGATATCAAATTCAAACGGCAAGGAACAACAGTTAGAAGATCCCTCTTAACAGTTTAATGTGAAATCTGAATTATACTAATTCTGTGAGTTGTCCAGGGGTTCTTACAGTGGTATTCACTGTTTTTTTCCTTATCATTTTTTCTGTATTTTTACATTCAAAGTAAGAAGATGAACAGATGGAAAGTTGCAGAAACTGCAAAGTCATGTTCGGTATTTTACCACTATACATGCTTTGGATAGGGCACAAAAGTCGAGGCCAAAAATATACAGGAAAATACTCATTTATCTAACAAGAACAGGGTATAGAACAGATACCTGTACCATATGGGAAAACTGTCTGCACACATAAATGATTTTATATAAAAACAGAATTAATACTTATGCAGAAAACCAGGCATTACCCGCCCTCACAGATAAAATACCAGATAGAGCATCCTCCTGTTACAGTTCATCTGAATAAAAAACTCAAAGAAATCCTGGACGCAGTGAAGGGCCAAAGATCCTATGCTCAGGTTATCAGCGACATCATTGTTGAGAAATTCAACATTGAGGAGGAGGTCAAGAAGCTCCCCCTGAACGAAGCCGTTATTTCCTATGCAAGAGGCTTCGAGGAGGCAGAGGAGAGATATGCCCAACTCGGAACCTGCAGGAGGTGCAAAGGAGAAGATAACTACCTCTGGACGGATGGCAAATGCGACAAATGCCATGGTCGAACCGAAGGCCCTGACTTCTCTCACTTCAGGGATAAGATTCCGGTCACATGGATAGATGAAACCGACTTTGAAAAGGCAAAGATAAAGCTGCCCAATCTTGAGAAGTTATCCTATGAAAACGGACACAATCGTGGCTTTAAGGAAGGAAGGGACATAGGTTATACGCTGGGTTATCATGAGGCCGAGGGGAAGTTCAAGATAACATATCCATGCAGCGTCTGCGGCAAGACTATGGTGATGCATCCTGGTGAGGAAGACCACATTGCAATGAAAGGTTACATGAAAGATAACGGATGGCAACATAAGAATTGTATGGAATCGGCATAGAGCATAGAACTTATCTAGCTAATCATTTTATACCATAATCAATTTTTATTTCAATGAGTGAAAAAGGATGCACAAATACATTACTCGAAGTCACCAGCCAAAGGTCACATGCCACAAAAAACAAGAATGGCGATATTTACCTGTTTGGAAAAGGAGTGAAAGAGTATATTGGTTCAAGTAGTTTGTTAAGCAACCTCAAATTTACTGTAATAGGGGACGTGGTGCCCGAAGAAATAAGGGAGAAGAAATACATTGCAGAGGTTATTTCCGATGAACAATTTGATGATTTGGATGCTTACATTCCCTATTCAGCAGATGGGAAACTCATGATTCCTGTACCATTGTCAGAGAAGCATGCGAGTTCTTGGGGATATAGATACTTTGATTGCACGGTATCTGGTTCAACAGTTTGGCCAGCAGTAATAGAATTAGAAAATGGAATACTACGTATAATTACGATTTTGTGTGATAATGAGGGGTTGGACAAGACATATAAGATTTACAGTCATTGGACATATGTCAACAAAGATATAACTCCAGCCTGTGTTCAATTTTAATAGCATTTAAATCCTTTATTAGACATGTGCATGCACATGCAAAGGAATATAACTTTGAAAGTTAATGAAGAACTCGTAGCAAAGGCACACAGATATGGCATCAACATCTCCAAATTCCTAGAATACGCACTTGACGAGGCACTTAAGAATGGATTTGAAAATCACGTGCAGAAGCAGGAGAATACAGTAAGCCGCCGACGGGATTCGGACCCGCGACCTTGTGCTTACCAAGCACACGCTCTACTAGGCTGAGCTACGGCGGCAATGAGCATGTGAAAGCTACAACG
>JAJYDZ010000133.1 GCA_021790415.1 Thermoplasmata archaeon
GGAATTTAAAACAGGGGCCCGCAATAAAGATTTATGACGGTCCATTTTACAAAATTTTACGCAAAAATTTTACAGAAAATCTTGATGTTTTAATTCTCTCAGCCAAATATGGGTTAATTGAATACACCAAAATTATATCTCCATACGACACTAAAATGACATTCAAATTGGCAAAAGAGATCAGAGTTGAATCAACATCTAATCTACTGAAATTACTAAAACAGAATACTTATTCCGAAATTTTTGTAGAACTTGGAAAAATCTATAAAGATGGGATCGACTTTGAATCTCTGAAGCAGGAAGGGCTAAATTTCAAATTTGATGATGGCACTATAGGAAAAAGACTACACAATTTGAAGATATGGCTTTGTTCGGTAAAAAATGAAAGAAATCCACCAATAAACAAAAAGGATATTAACTGAAATTTATTTCAGCTCTTGAAGTGAATAAAATTGAAGTTTTTTATGCCAAACTGGGAGGACAGGGTCGATCCGCAATTCGATTTCACAAAAGATTCTTATTCAGTTTCTCATGAAATAAGCCCCTATGAAAATGATTATTATGCACACCAGATCTACAAAAAAATGCAACCATATGATGGCATACTCTTTAGCTTAAGCAATGTTCAAACTAAATTAAAGATAAAATATGATCAGAATAACCAGCCTATGATCAGAAACAAGGCAAATATCCGGGATTATTTGAAAATACCGAAATACTCAAGACTAAAAGTAATGGGAGACTGTGGAGCATACAGTTATGTTGCCTATCATGACCCGCCACCTTTTTATTCGGTAACTCATGTGGCAGAGCTATATCACGAATTTAAATTTGATTTTGGAGTAAGTCCGGATCACATTGCTGCGGGTTTCATCCGTTTTAAAGAGAAGGGAAAGAAGAAATATGTAAAGTTATCAACAAAAGAGCAAGAAAGAAGAAGAAAGTTGACTGTACAAAACTCCGAGGAGTTCATAAATTTAGTAAAGGAGAAACATTATTCTTTTAAGGTAATTGGGGCTGCCCAAGGTTATAGCACGAAGTCCTATATTGAGAGTGTTAAGTCATTGATATCTCAAGGTTATGAATATATAGCTCTTGGTGGTTTAGTTCAATATAATAACGCCGAATTGTTAAAGATTCTTCAAAAAGTCGCACCATACACGGAAGGTAAAAACTTGCATCTTTTTGGCGTTATGCGCTCAGGGCACATTGCAAACTTTGAAAAATTGGGAGTTACCAGTTTTGATAGTGCATCATATTTCAGAAAGGCATGGTTAAGGTCTGGGCAGAATTATCTAGCCCAAGATGGGGTTTGGTACTCTGCCATACGAGTACCGTTCTCATGGAATAAAAATCTGCTTAAAAATGCAAATGATTCAAATATTTCTCTTCAGGATTTAGAAAATTTGGAAACACAGGCATATGATTCTTTATTAAGATACTCTGATGAAAAACTTAGCATTGATACTGTTCTATCCTCGGTAATTAAATATGATAAATTATTAATGAGGAATTCTGAAAATATAGAAAATATAAAAATAAAGTACAGGAAAACTCTAGAAAAAAAACCATGGGAAGATTGCGAATGTGAAATATGCCAGGAACATGGAATCGAAGTAATGATCTTTCGAGGCACAAACCGGAATAAGAGGCGTGGTTACCACAACACTTGGATTTTCAGAAATAAGATGATGAATTCATCACATTTTTAGTCATTATTTACGAATTCAAATACAAATAATTGTTAAGAACCTTAAAATGTAGATTTTACGAAGTTTTGTTTAATGTTCGAAAATACTAAAATAGTTGGAGATCATTAATTAAAGTGTATGTCAAAAATATGCTATTTTGATTTAGAAACAAAATACACATTTGCAGAAATAGAGAAAAGTTGGGACAGTCTTTCATACAGCCAAAAAGAAGCAATCAGGGGTGAAATAATTCCAAAGATGGGAATGGCCACAAGTTGCGTAATCTCAGAAGACAAACCGAAGGAAGCGATATTTTTTGATGAGGGAGATGAGGAGCAGTTGATATCAACTTTAGATAGTTTTGATACTATAATAGGTCATAATTTGTTGCACTTTGACTATTTTGTTTTAAGTCCATACTACAAACATGATATCATCAATTATTTTGAGAAGAAAACTATAGACACTTTAGATTATCTACATAAACGCACTAGAAAATTTATTAAATTAGATGATCTAGCAAAAAACAATCTTAATTTAGAAAAAATTATGAATCCAATTGATGCACCTAGAATGTGGCGTGAAGGATATAAAGAAGAAGTGAGAAAGTACTGTAGATCTGATGTGGAATTGGTTAGAGAAATTTACTTGATTGGAATTAGGAAAAAGAGTCTTCTTTACACAGATAAGGGGTTTCTAAGGGAAGTACGTGTAGAGTGGTAATTTAGCATCTATAGTCTTTTGAATGCGATGTCAGGCTCAAGCATAAGTTCATACAGGCAAAAAATCCATTAATCAACGGAACAGGACAGATAGTAATGAGATCATTTCATTTTTTACCTCGTATTTAATACACTATCAAAATTTTTCCATTGTGATAGATCATTGAGATTATCAGAATAAATTTTTGAATTATTAATCTTCCATACAGTGCTTCCCTCTGTTTTAGGAGTAACTATCCCGCCAATGAGGTTTTTTCCTTTCATGTTCTCCTCTTCAATATACTTCTGAAGAGCCTCTGCCTTGGCCTTTGCATATTCGTCAGAAGCAGTTATCCCCTTTTTTGTGTCGAACAATCCAATCCGCCCGTCTTTAAATTGTACGATAAAATCCACATAGAATGAGGCTTTAAAACCATCTTTTTTAGTATACCCAATTGAGAAATACTTTGGTTCATCCTCTCTATTTTTGAACCACCATTCCACATTTTCATTTTTATCTAACAACTTTATAAATTTTTTCTCAGGGTCGCTAGAGTTAATATATAAGTAAAAAGGTTCCATAACAGACCTTACGGACTTAAACGGAGAATACTTATCATTATAGGTAATAATATTAGGAATTTCCCAGCAGTCATTCTCAAGGAACACACTCTCGCTTTTAAGCGACTCAATAACAGATAGTTTATATCGTTCTTTGCTCAATTGTAAAGTTTCCTCAAATAAGTTTATGTTATTCTTTCCAAGGACAATTTTCTGAGCTTCTTCGGAGTATTTACTAATTTTAGAATTATCTTTTAAAAATGTGTAAATTGCAGTCTTGATTCTGTCACTAGAATCTACCATTGCATAAGGGCTTGCGTTTTTTTGTACGAACATATCAAATTTTTCAGAAAGTTCTCTTGGACTGGATGGCACTGGGATTTGCCCTTTAAATTTAATTTCACCTATCTTATCAACTTCAGTTATTGTTCCATCGGCAATCAGTAGATCCGTGATGGTGTCTGGATGTAAATTCAGCTTTTTTCCGATATTAAGCTCTTTTGCGACTTTCTGAAATATATTTACGAAATTACCACTAAGTCTTGTTCTTTCTCGTTGTCTTCTAAGATAAACGGACCTTAGACATATGTTCTGGTATTTTGGGTTTCTGGTTGATTCCAGAACCGTGAAATAGTCCTTGGCTTCGCCATTATCTATGATAACCTCATTGACATTTGTGAATACATACGCTCGATTCAGTTCTTCATTATCATAATAGCGGAATTCAGGCATCCTCATAATTCGACCCACAGTCTGTATTGTGAAGGTTAAGCTCTTTATCTCCCTAAAGATTACAAGAATAGAAGCTCTTGGACAATCCCAACCAAGTGCTATCGCCTGTTTGAATATCAATGCCTTTACTTCGCTGTCATTCTTCTCAATGTTGGCAAGATTGTCTGATTTATTTTCTGATAACCATATTGCCAGAGTATTGTTTGAGACATTTATTCCAAATTTGGAATCTAGATACCTCACTATTTCCTCTCTCTTAATGTCAACATCGCCACTCTTATTTTCTGGCAACTGTATTAGGAGAAGAGGATTTATATTTGTATCCTCATGTTTATATAATTCGGCCAACTCTCCTCTCTTTTTAACTGCCTGTTCTAGGACAACTTCATCTGAAGTTTGTTTGTTTACCATCAGAGAGAGAAATTCCGGATTTACAGAAACCTCTCTCTTGATCATCTCCTCGGTTATAACATCGCTAAGCTTGACCTCGACACGCCCTACCTGAACATCAACATTGTAAGCCTTGTTAATTGGAGTTGCTGATACTTCCACTGTTATGTCTGGCGAAATTATGCTTATAAGTTCCTTTGACCGCTCGGCGTTTGCCGTATGGTGGCTCTCGTCAATTACCAAAAGTATTTTTCTTCCCTCCTCCTTAGTGTTGGTTATTACGTTGTTAAGATTGTTGTCAAATTCATTTTCACGGATTATTATGTTGTTATTCTTCCTATTTATACTCTCCCAGTTTATGAACAGAATCTCATTTTGCTCTATCTTTCTATCAGTAAGGTATGAGAAGTAACTGCATTTTATAAGGCGCAGATCTTCAAAATATCTTTCCAGTTTTTCTTTACTCTGTTCATGTAGCATTCTCACGGAGATCCAAACAATAGAGATGTTAAATTTTTGGAGAGAGGCAATTTTTTTTAGTAATTCAGACAACATGAGGGTTTTCCCAGAACCTGTGGGTGATTTAAACGTAATTACAGCTTTTTCTGAGTTATTAAGGAAGTCAGAGACCTTCTCGGTTAATTCTCTTATGGCCTTAATCTGGTAAGTTTTGAGTTCCATCATCTGAACAACCTCCTGTAAACATTTAGTATTGAAGCAGGAATTGGCCTAATTTCAATAATGCCAGCAATATCAGTAAATTCCTCCTCTTTGTTTGAGTCATCTAGAGAAAAAATGTAAATAACTGTTTTTTTGTTCAAATCTTTTAGTACGGTTTTACAGCCATTGATCCCGTCATCATCGTAAATTATGCTAAGCAACTTGTCATTTTCACCGCTATATACCCTGAAATCTTTATTCTCGAATTCTAGGTTAAAACAGTTTTCCTTTAGGCAAAGCATTTCGGTAGAACGATCTACGAGTTCCTTTTTATTTGTATCTGTCTCAGTTGCATCCACGAAATCTGTACGGTAATATTTCAAGGAAAATGAATTCCTAAATCTTGGCGAGTTAAATTTCCCTTTGTAATTTTCCATTACCTTCGACAGTCTTGGATAGCATACGTCAGTGCAGATGCTGTTCTCATTATTCGTACATAACACGAACCTCCGCTCCCCTCCATCTTCTTCGTTTAATTCTACAACCGCTTGACCAGTTGTACCGGACCCAGCAAAAAAATCTAGTATTATTGAGGATTTTTTGCTAGTAATTCCTATAAAGTGCTTAATTAGTTTAACAGGTTTTGGATAATCAAATAATCTGCTTTCTTTTCCGAATATTTTTTCAAGGTCCTTCTTACTTTCCGATGTTAATGTAAAATCTATTATAGAACGAGGGACCAGACCCATCTTATTAGATAAAAACCTCTTTCTTTTAGGCATTGCATTACCATCTTTTCCAAACCATACCAAATTATTTTTAATTAAACTCTCCATGTTATCACGCGTATATGACCACCTTCTCAACCATTTTTTCTGAGTTGATGGAGAGACTATTTCATAAAACCTAGAGTTATCAGTATCTGAAGATGGTGCAGTAAGATCAGTAGGGGCCCATAAACCACGAGGGTCGTTGTCAGGATTTTTATACTCTTTCTTTTGTTCTTCCGTCAACGGTTGATAAAAATGATCAAGGTTTGA
>JAJYDZ010000134.1 GCA_021790415.1 Thermoplasmata archaeon
AAATCCCGACCGCTCCATTTTTTTGAGCATATTTACATTCGTATTTTTTGGAGAAATTAGATGATTATATCAGGCATTTGATTATAGTTTTCGTCATAAGTAATCATAGCGTCCCAAAAGTTTTGTAAACGCGAACATGCCGCTTCTGGAGCATTTCCTCGATCTCGTCCGTGCATTCAAAGAGTTCCATCGATGTCATGTGTGACCATGATTCGTTTAACCCAGTGACTTTGATTCGATGTATTACACAAAATTTGAGATGCTATCAAACTGCGAAACTAATTTGAGGCGGATTGTTATTGTTACATTATGCCAGAAAGTTTTGCTTATCACACGGACCTTGACTGGTTCGAAAACATAAGGAAATCCACTATCAAGGGTGAGATCAACTTCTGGATTACAGACAGACGCATCAAACTTTTTCCAGGGGAGTTATTCTTTATGAAGAACCAAAAACGTTTCATTGGCGTGGCAAGAGTGAAAAAAATCGAAAATAGCGTCGCCATAAGGGAAGCCTGGGATAGATACGGCAAGGGCAATGGTGCTTCAGGACTCTTCTCCTTGATACAGAACATATCTAAGGTTCTAGTGGACAAGTCAGCAACTCAAAACGGCCTTATAACTTGCATTATACTTTACGATTTTACCCCTATAATACCGGTGTCGTTTGAAGACGCCGGTATACCTAATTTCCAGACTAACAAACGCCTGTCTGAATATGAGACTGAAAGATTGCTCGGTCTAATTTAAATTACTAACCAAGAATTTTAGAGGCGGTGACCGCCTTGAACATTTCTCTGAATTCTTCCGTAAGGTCTTTCTCCAAACTGTTCTTTATAAAATCTAAATGCAGTATTCATATCCAGAGCCGACGCCCACCCAATCGGATTGTGTTATGTTAAAGACATCATCAATAGAGTCTTCTGAACCTTCTACATTCTTAATGCCCTACATCTTTTCGTCTGTTAAAATCTGAATTTTGCGGGAGGTTTTCAATTTCATGGATAAAATTTGAAATTTAGTCTGTATTCTGGATGGGATTGTTTAATACAAGGTAAAATGATGCTTGGAAAATTTATCAGTCCCGCCATTGATCGTCCCTGATTCCATAGAGGCTATAAGAATTCTTATTCTTTCCTCCTTTACGCCCTCTAAATCGTCTGTTGTAAGCAAATTTTCCAAGAGTCCGTTCTTTCTGTACAATTCAACTCTCTGTTCCCAATTTTTAGAATACTCTTTAAGGTCTAGTTCTCCCAAATGTTCCCAATAAAAGGTTTTTGAACCCGTTAATATCGTGAAATCAGGATGGATGATTATAGATCCGTTGTCCAGAACTAACTCCTTTTCATATTGAAAATCCAATCTTCCTGCTTGTCGAGCTTCCTCAAGATATTTGAATATAATATATTCTATTTTTGACTTTACCGCTACGTTACCCGTGGGCCAGTAGCGATCTTTTAAGTCCTCCGGCTCATCGAATATGGATGTATTTCTTGATAGGATAGCCGATCTTCCCATAGCTTCCTTCAAAGGATTTTCTGTAGAGTTATTCTGTAAAAATAGCGTTAGAGAGCGTTTTCCTCGAGTAAATGCAGTATATATGAGCTCCTTGCTTAGCAGTGCCTTCTTTCTTGGTATAACTAAGAATACGTTTTCAAATTCGCTGCCTTGGGCCTTATGAACAGTTATCGCATATGCAAGTTCAAAATTTTCCTCTCCGTCAACCCCTCCTCTCGGATACTTAAACTCAGGAAAATAATATTTCCTCCCCTTCAATTTAGATTGTGGACCTTCTGATTTGTGTTTACACAATACCCCAACAGAACCATTTGACAGTATTAAGTCTCTCCCATTGCCTTTGATCTCTTCATACCAGTTATTAATTCTTATTAGTTTATCAGCGTGAGTGAAAACATGACCCATTCCACCGTCTCCCGAATCTGGATTATATGTTCTTTTGATGCTGTCATTCAGTCCTAGTGTACCGGAATCGCCCGTTCTATAAGGAGATAGTATCTGAAATTCCTCAAGCCCAAATATCCATTTTTTGTCTTGGAGATTATAGGGCACGAAGCCATAATCATTCAATCCCAAGATTTTGTACATCCCAATTTTCCTGTTCTCCGGGGATATTCTTCCGCTTGAATTTTCTTTCATAATCATTCTATCTATATTATCAGTTAGAAGCAATTTAAGTTCACTATTTGTTTTCCAAAGGTCCACTTTTAATCCTTTGCTTATCTGGCCACCCTGTAATATTCGTGACAATCTTTCCTCATAATATCTATTCTTTGATTCGAAAAGTTCAGCAGTTCTCAGAATCTCAATATCTGAATTTAATCTGCAGTTAGTTCTTAACTTAACGTAGTGGGAATCTCTTAGGTTCCCCTCAGATTTCAACATTTGGATTATATCGTAAAATGGCCTCCCAATCCCAATAGGAGGGAGCTGATTTTCGTCGCCAACAAGTATTAAACGTTTAACAGAAATTTGTTTTTGTTTTGAATCTCTCCAGAGGGCCCCCATCAAGATGGCAAATCTCTGCAGATCCACCATTGAAGATTCATCGATTATGAGGTTCTGAATAGGGGGGACCATCGCTCCCTGAGAATTCAGTATATTTCTAAACGATTCCAACGAGGGTCTAAAGTTTGTTCTGTATATAAAACGGTCAATGGTTAGAGGAACTGCATTCGGCATGTCAATTTCATTTTTCATTCTAATAGTCGCCTTCCCTGTTGGGGCTAGCAGTAGCACATTCTCGCCAGACTTGTTCATTAACTCATCTACAATTTTCCTTACAACTCGAGTTTTACCTGAACCAGGCTTGCCAGATATTATGTAGAAATGTTTTTTGAAGACAGAACTTAGAAGCTTGGAGCGTTCACTAATAAAACCAGAAGTATCGAAATTTTCAATTTTGCTGGAGAGTACCTCAGCTTCTCTTCTGTTGAACGCATCAATGTTGCGGACTTCATAATTATAATCCTCAGCTGAAACTAGACCACGAATAGTTTTTTTTATTAGTTCCTCTGCATACTTGACTTCTTTTAGGTAAAAGAATGGACTGCCGACCTTGCTATTTGATTCTATGTATATTCTCTCTGCCAAATGAGACCCAAATTTGTCACTGTTTGATTTTAATCTGTCAGGAGTGATGTTTAAACTCGATTTGTAAAAAAGAGGATTATCAGTAATGTAGTCATAGAGATTGGAAAAAGTGACGAAGCTGTCTCCTTGATCCCCTCTTATGGTAAGATATTCAATTGTAATAGCCCTTATTCTTTCTTGTGATTTTGGGCCTGGCGTCAGTTGCTCAGAATTAGCCTGAACAAAATCAGGATCGGGATTCAACCCAATATCAATTGAGAAAAGACCAATTTCTCTGTCTGGAATTCCCTCAAGATCAGCTAAGTCTTCCGGATCCAAATTTTCAGGTTGGTATTCCTCTACCAAAAGGTATGGATTCTTGACAATTTCTGCCGCACTTATTTGTCTCTTAAACGCATTTTCTCTTTTGTATATAATGCGGTGTATCTGCTTTGCTGTTAAATTAAATAAACACAACTTTTTTGACAGTTCCAATTCATCTTCTGTCAATGAATTTAACGAATCGGCAACCAGATTAAGTCTCCCAGAAAACTTCCCTAATTCTCCTTCATAAATCCTATTGGACAGTAATGTGATTAAATGCTCAAGAAGGTCTTCGTCTTCATTTGTCACTTCTTTGACTGCGGCAACCAGTTCCTCATATTTCTTGAGTTCGGCAACGTTATTAGAGTCGTTATCACACAATACCGTTAAAACTTTGGAAAGGGAAGGATACAATCCACGCTTCTTCCAAGATCTGGATATTAGTTTATCGATTCTCTTTATCGAATCAGACACGTTAGATATTTTGTCTTCAGAGGCTTTTAATAATGATCGCTTAATTTTGTAAAGTAAATATATTGCAACATCATCATCAATATCAGTAGCGACATACTTAAAATTCGGAATTATGGCACTCTCGTCGATGAGAACCTTAATTTTATCCAATTTTGACTGCTCTTCTGGATAAATAGTTACGTGTTCCAAATATTCGTTGTATGGTAATATAACACCTTCTTCTCTGGTTGCCGCAGAAACTTGGAAAGCCCAATTTATGCTAGGAAAATTTTTGTATATATCGCGCTTTTTTATATTTAAGAGCCACCCTTTATCTAAAGAGAAATGTTTTGGCTCTTCTATTCTTGTTATTGGTGCACATCCCACTAACAAGTATCTTCCTTGTGAATCTTTATCATCGCCGGAGATTGGATTATCATAATTAAGATAGAAAAAGACCAGAGAATAGCCGGGTTCAAATTTTTTTATGAATCTGGATATTCTATCTTCAAGATTAGGGGGATAGGACCCCTCTAATTTCTTATTTTTTGTCCCTTGATTGAACGATAATCTGAACGGCCAAGTGAAGACTGATTCTGGCATGATCTTATCTTTAATTGGAGTAGCTTTTGCACCCTCAAATGGGTGCCGATGCTCCACTTCTTGTTCAAACGGTGAGAAAGCGTTTAATGTGTAATAGCAGGGAGGAATGTAATTTTCAGGAAGTTCATCAATCTTCTTTTCTTTATACTGAGTTTCTATGTCAAGCCTTCTGTTCTTTGCGATTCTTTCTGACAGCAACGAGTGTGTTCCTACACAATAAACATTGCTTTCTGGGTCTTGGCAAATTTTTCCATTCCAATGATTATCATGCCATGCCATTCTGGCGGTAAGATGAGAACTCACAGGAACTTTACAAGTTTAGCGAAATAAACTTTTCTATAGCTGGTAAAACTGTCGTTCCTTACGACCTAAAATCTATATATATTAGTGCAGTCATTTAACAGATTTCACCTATCCTAAACAGATTCCATAGCGTCCTAGAAGTTGTCTAAATCTAAGCATGTTACCTGAGATTTTTTCTTATCCTGTTTTGAGCCCATACCCAAAACCTAATGAATGAACATGAAATAATTTGATTGATCCACATGTTTCAAATTTCTGCAAAGGACCTTGGGCAACTGGCCATGGACAATTTCTGCCCCAGATGCTTCTGGATAAAGAGGAATGTGAAGGTTCCATACCAGATGCCTTTTCCCGGTATATTCTCATCCATAGACTCCTATACGAAGAAAAGCGTTGAGGGATATTTCGGGAAACATGGAAAACTTCCGGACTGGATAGGAAAAATCGGTACTCCAAGAGATATAATAAAAACCAGCAGAAGCACTTTCAGGTTTGTGCATGGAGATGTCGTCCTCACGGGAGAGCCTGATCTGCTTCTCTCCAAAACAGACGACACTCTGGCGATAGTGGATTACAAAACTGCCCGTTATACAGAGAACCAGGATAAACTCCTCCCCATATACAGGGTTCAGCTCAACGGCTATGCTCTGATCTCCGAATCTGTTTACAGAAAAACTGTTTCATCTCTGCACCTGGTCTACTTTGAGCCCCCAGAGTCAGAAGAGGCCTGGAGAATAGGACACAGCAACGTGAATGGGAATGGGTTCAGCATGCCATTCTCCTCAAACATGCATGAACTTGAGAAAGATACGGATATGGTAATTGGCCTCATGGAAAAAGCCGGAAAAATTTTGGAGGCCAGTGCTCCGCCGGCGGGTGTTCCTGGGTGCGAGGATTGCCAGAGACTATCAAGCCTTATGCGGTTACCTGGTCTTAAATAAAGTGGACGGGCA
>JAJYDZ010000135.1 GCA_021790415.1 Thermoplasmata archaeon
TATTCCCATATGCAAAACCGATTAAAAGAGTTATAGAAATCTCGAATTTCACAGATATGGAAATTTAATTCTATCCTGTGAATCAATTCCTGCCAATAAATGGTTAAATTTTTATTGCTTCTTACTCTATGGCGTTTGAAGGGGCTGTGGGGTAGCTTGGTATCCTACGGGCTTTGGGAGCCTGAGACTCCGGTCCAAATCCGGGCAGCCCCATTTCATGATTGGGGATATAGATAACTTCAAAAAAAGTTGTGATTTTTAGGAATAATTATATTAATTAGAAGATATTATTCTTGAGATTTGGGTTGAAGTTGAGGGTACATGACCTATATTGGTCAATTTTAAAAGTTTGTAAATGTTAAAAGTTAACAGAGTCTTACGAGTTTAACAGTAGATGTTTACATTTTACCGTACATTTGCTGTTTCTTAAACAATGTTAACAGAATTTTAACTACCTTAACTCTTGGATTTAGATGCTTTCCGCTCTTTATCTTCGTTTTGATCTTGTAGAGGGCTTGTTGAGAGATTCCTTTTTCCTTTACATCCTTTGTCTTCAAAGAGAGAATCCAGTTATAGAATTCCATGACGTTATCATATTCCAGATAGTCATTCTCTTCAATTCCGGTGATCTGAGTTTCGTCAATGTTATTTGATTTATGTTCAATATATATTATTGAGTCGACAATAATTGATACCTGTGTGTAAATTTTATGTCACGTCTCGGATATTAGAGCTGGTGGATAAACTACGCATAGTCTCTAGTTCCTGCAAAATTACATTATATATTTTTGGCAACCAGTAGTCAATTTCATCAAACGTAAAGCCTAACACCTTAAGAATAGTTCTATCAATTTTAACTCGTATTAGGTTCTTTTGTTCGTATTGCTCTAACAATGATGGGAGTTCTGCTTTTCTTACTTCATCAAACAACTTAAACAGGGTTAATAATTCCTCCTTATCAAGCGAATCTTGGTCTAACAAATAAAAGTTTGACAAGTCTTCTTCTTTTACATCTATAAATTGCCCTGTGGTTTCCTGATGGTTCTGAAGTAAAGATAGCATTGCTATAGAGCTATTCATAAAGAGACTTACCAAAATAGCTTCTTCTTTTTCGCAATCAAATATCTTCAAAGAATCAGGCGGTACAAATGGTTCATCAGAATAAACAGAAAGGACATGTGTATGTGGCGAATATGGATTGAAACGTCTAAAAATTGTAACATGTGAGTACTTTCGAAGCGCTTTTCGTCTCACGAGATCCCAGGAAAAATCAGTTTTCTCCTTAAAAGATGAGAGGATGAGAACCTTTTCATAGCCTTCATACTTATCTACAATAAATCTATCTGCTAAGTTTTCAATATCAATAGACTTAACACCTGTAATAGTCCTCACGGTTTTAATCGTATTTGCTTTATTTATATAGAAAAATTCATTAGTAAGAGATAATCTAAAACGTATTTTGCCTCCTTCTGTTCGATCATAAACAAGAAAAGCTCTCTGAGTCCTGTCTTTCGTTATAGGATCAGTTATGAAAACAATTTCTGATGTGCCTTTAGGTGAGGTATGAAATCCATCCTTGACCTTGTTTACATCAAATGGTTTTATCTTTGAAGGTTGCTTCGATGTTAAAATTTCAAAGAACTTCTTCGTTGGTTCAATGTTGGAAGCATTTAACGCCCATAGATATTGGTTCAAATTTTTTCCCATAACTTCTCTTTCGTTTACTACGTATGTCTCTAATGTTTTATTTAGGTGAAGACCTTCTTTTGAACTGTTATAATTTACTATATCAACTACTTTTGCAATATCACCGAAAGATAGTGAATCCTTATTTTCCTTTAAAAAAACAAATGAGACGCTACTATCTGTTTTATCAGATTTATATCTCTTCTCTGCGATTAGAAGAACATCTCTAAAACTTGACTTTTCGCTGAATGCTATATTATATATTGGTTTAACAATAATTCTAATGTGATATTCATTTATAATAAATTTTCTAATTTTCTCAGTGGAATTACTCCTTGAGATGCTTATGGGAATTACAGCAGCAATTATCCCTCTTGGTTTCAAAAGCTTATCAGCTAGGGATAAAAAATATCCCCAAAGATTTACTTGATTTCCGCAAATACGAGATAATATGCTATTGTTTATTTTTTTTCTCATTTCCTCAGGCATTTTTTCCCGATCGCTAAATGGAGGATTCATTATTACAATGTCTACTGGTTTTATTGTGAATGATGATCCCCTTCCTTTTCCTGAGACAGCTCCTTTAATTTTTTTGGTCTTGGCATATTCAACTTCGTCTAACGTTCTCTGAATTTCAGTGGTGTATGGATTAAAGATGATACCATGAGTTAGAAATTTTCGTAATTCAAGAATGGGTGCAAGTTCCAAAGAGTCTTGGGTAGATATTCGTATAGTATTGGTTTGTTCTTCTATATTTTGCATTGTAAGATTGATTGCAGAAATATGCGCAGCAAACGGCATTATATCTATGCCTGTCAAATCATTTTCAATAAACTGCTTATGAACTAAATTGAGATTTTTTAAACCATGAGAACTTTCGTATAGCTGCAACTTACGTTTGTAACTAGCAACAAGCAAAGTACCAGAGCCGCAAGCCGGATCAATTATTGTTTGATCCCAAGAATTAATTGCAAGTGATGCTAAAAGATCTGCAGCATTTGGGTGAGTATAGAATGCAGCTAAGACTTTTCTAACTTCAAAAGGAATTAAATCGTGGAAAAATCTTCCCGCTAGATCATGGGTTATATTTTCTGCCCTAAGGAGTTTGATTGCTTTAATAATATCATTTATTATTTCTATAACATCGTTTTGATTTGGAATGTGGCCAAGTAGGTTTATCTTGTAAATGGATTGAAAATCTATTTCCGTTATCTTATCGAAATATGATTGTATGTCTTTGAGTTCTTTAATATCTGCAAATTCTGGTAAATTTTTGGAATTAGTCTTTTCTTTATATATGTAGTAGAATAGAAGCTGGTTGAATAATAAGAAAGAAGCGAGGTTGACAACTTGTTTCTTTCCGGTTTCTTTATCCTTTATTTCGCCTATTGATGTAAAGAGTTCAAGCTTATTTACTACCTCGGAAACAAGTTCGTCTGTTCTTATTTGATAGACAACTGAATTTAAATCACTTACGTATCTTTCTATAAGCTTAACGGTAGTTGCAAAGTCAATTTTTGTTTTACTTTGCGTTATGTTTTCTTTGAGTTGAGTAAAAAATGCTTCTATTGTAACAACTAGACTTTCAGTCCAGTATTCAGTCAAGCTAATGACTGTAACCATGCTCTTTAAAGTAACTCTTGCCACAGTATCGTAATTAGAAATGGGTTCGTTTCTAATTCGGTCAGGGTAGATTACAATTATGATATTTCGTGTACCTAGTTTTCTACTATAATCATAAGCTTGTGCAACAGCCTTGACACCAATCTGGTCTGGTTTTCCAATCTTTACTTCTACCACAAAGGAAAGAGACCCGTATTTGAACAAAACGTCTGGTTCCTTATCAAAGACCATTGTATTACCTATAGCATCGAACCCTGACTCTTTCAAATATGAAATTATTGGCTCGTACAATGTCCGTTCTTCAATTCTTGGTAATACCATTTAATATCACTTCCCTAATTGGTATATTCTCTCAGCACTTACTGAACTGTCTTTCTTTGTTTTATTGTAAACATTCCAACCCAGTGCTTCAAACAATGGTATAATGATATCCTTTTTTGTAGATTCTTCATTGTATTTCTTGATTTCACCTGATTTCTTAATTTGTTCATCTTTGGAAACTAATTCAACAACTCTTTCGAAATCTACTTCTTTCCCTAGACCCATTGTATCATCCTTTATTCGATTTTGATATATCTGTTGATCAATACCACAAAAGCAATAAAAAGAACTGCTAGCACAATCCCAACTATAAAATTTAGAGAAAGATAATTTTTTGTGATTAATATCTTGTTAAACAGGGGGATATCATACGAAGCAGTCACTTGGAAACCTAATACATACCAAGTGAATTTCTTAAAGAATTTCTTGAGGTAACTTATAACATTTATGGACTTGTCGATTGCACCAGACCTAACAAATGAAAACCCAAAGAGAAATCCTAGGACTATAAGAACATCTGAGATCTCTATCCGGTAGAATATTACTAACATAGATAGGAATATAACAGCAGAAAATCCTAGCAATATTGCCTGAGAGTTATCCTCTTCTGACCAAAAACTGGCAAAATACAATCCAGTTGTAATTGATAAAATCAATATAACAATGTCTAGCTCTAGTGAGTTTGCAAATGGCTCAAAGCCAAAACTGCTCAGTATATAACCCCCAAAAACTATGATTATTAGAGCAATCATTATGCCCCATATAAAAGCCCAAAAAAACTGCTTGTCTGAAAACTTTTTCAATAATACAGACAAGATTTTGCTTTGTTTCACCGTCCCATGGTTTTTAGTCATAGTTTTTGATTCGCTTGAATTTAAGTTTTCAACGTTTTTCATTCAATTCTCACCTTTGTTTTATTATACATTTTTATCGTCTTACCTTCTTTAATCTTCTTTTGCTGATACCATAATGTAGATTTGTTTATCTTCAATTCTTTTCGTTTCTGAGGATCGATCGATAAAATCTTGAATTCTACTATATCGATTTGTTTCCTTTTCTTTGATCATCACCTCTCTCTTTAACTTTTCTGGTGGTCTTTGTATGTTCTACTGTTCACCGCTGTGCGGTATTCTGACTTACATTTACAGGGATACCGGAGTTAGTCTAAATTGTCACATTACAGTTTTTAACACGGGATGAACTCAGTAAACCTTGATCAGATGCCACTTCAGAATTCTTTTATTGTTTTTATCGCAAAAGTTTTGCTTTTCAGCAAATAGAATATTGAATTGCAGACATAGCAGATATAACCTGGATTTTCAAAAGAAATTTGATTAGTATGCCCCATCTACTAAAGGATAGCAAGACTTATTTGCGGAACCATTTATTTTGTTATTTATGTGACTGTCTGCTGGAAACAATAAAATTGTATTTATAATAACTCGCAATATACTTTAACTGTTTTCCCATCCAGACATGAATGACCTCTATCGTCGGATTTGGGATGACAAGGTTCGGTAAGAGGGATGAGGACCTAATTTCACTTGCAGTTGAGAGTTCTCAGGTCATTTCTGCAAAATATTCTGATTTCATTGATCTCGTACTGGTTTCAAATTCCTATTGCTGCGAATATACCGGGATATCCGGTCTGTCCGATCATATTTGCTCATCCCTTTCAATTGACGGGACACCTTCCATGAGGGTAGATAATACAAGCGGAAGCGGCGGTTCTGCAATCTACATCGCAAATTCCATGATAAAAAGCGGGTATGTTAACACCATCCTTGTTATCGGAGCGGAGAAGATGACTTCTGTACCTTCTCGAAAGTCAACGTCCATAATTGCTTCACTGCTTTCTGAACGTGAAAGAAAATCCGGACTGACGCTTCCTTCTCTTGCAGCATTCATGGCAAAAGCATACATGAGAGAATACGGTGTGGGAATGGAAATGATCTCTTCTGTCGCTGTGAAAAATCACAGAAACGGTGCATTGAACCAATATGCTCACTTCCAGAAGCCTGTTGATTTATCAGACATAATGAAATCAAAGATAATAGCAGACCCACTTAGATTATACGATTTCTGCCCGG
>JAJYDZ010000136.1 GCA_021790415.1 Thermoplasmata archaeon
AAGAAGAGTGCGAGACGTAAATCAAAAGAGGGGTGGATTGCGAAGCAAGACGGGGTGAATTTTGATTGGAGGCGAAGCATGGGGTCCTGTGCTCGGCGTGCAGGCGAGCGGAGGGCACATAGTAATTAGCGAAGGCTCAAAGAGGGGTGGATTGCGAAGCAGGACGGGGTGAATTTGAGCCTGAGACGTCATGATCTACTTAGGTTCTGTACTTTTGGAACCTTCAGATGTAAAAAACTGAATCATCTTTTCAAAACTGTCAAAGTGATATTTGTAAAATTCTTCTTCATTGATTCTAACGTAAACCCATTTATTCCCTGTAACTCTCTCTGCGTCCCCGCACCACACTATAGCCCTCCTGTCTTTGAACACCACGTCCACGTCTTCTTCTCCTTTAGTCTCTGCAAGTACGTGCTTGTCTTCCATATTCACTATGAAGTCTGGACGGTAATGCCTTAGATCTCCATTTGAGTCTCTGTATTCAATGAGAAATCCAACCTTGGGAGCATTCTTCGAAAATGCTTTAACGTCATCGGCAGAATCCAAAAAGCGAGAAAAGTTAACCTCAAGGTCGTTATCGCAAGGAACGTAATTGAATATGCACTTGTTGGCCTGATAAACTTTCTTCGTCCAGACAAAGGGCTGTGTTTCTGCGATCATTATTCTGTCGAATTTACTCGCTTCTCTCTCAGTAAATGCAAGATCCTTGAGGTTCTCTACAAAAGTATTTATAATTCTATCCTCAACTTCTGGCTCGCTAATTTGGAACAGAACCCTGGGGTCTTCTAAACTAACTTCCTGATCGAACAGTTTTCCTTGTATGTAGTCCTTAACAATTGGATATAGATCAGCGAACATGTTGGAGAGATTAAGTTCATTGAGTATCCGCCCGGTGTAATATGCGATTACGCTCTTTACATCCTGTGGTACGGGTAGATCCCAATTTCTCTCAACCTGCACCGCTCCTGTGATCATATCTACGGCCCGGTAGGTTGTTTTGAAAACCTTATTTTCCAGTTTTATGGAAAGAGGCGGGATCTTGTCTATTGTGCCTTCATTTATCTCGAATTCCCTAACAACTATAGCAGGGGTCAGAATAGGAATTTCTATATCGAATTCTTTTTTATCCATATCAACGAATATCGTTGTTAGATTGATTGGATTTCCAAGGTTCGTGGTTCCAAACGATATATTTTCGTCCTTTTCCAGTTCTTCTATTATCTGCATCAGCCCTGGTGGGCCTATAACTTCTAAGACGTTTACGAAATCATTTACACTTGCATTCTCCTCTGGAAACATCTTCCTGAGCCCCCTTCCAATAACCTGTTCAGGAAGAACATTTCGTTCTGAGGTGTATGATCTCAGACCAACTATGACATTCACATTGCGAACATCCCACCCTTCGTTAAGCATCATCGTGCTTACTATTGCCTCGTAGGTGTTTTCATCACTGTCAACGGTCTGTGCGAACTTCCTTGCCTCTTCAATGTGAGATTTCACTACTTCTCCTTTGTTGTCAGTATGTATCAATAGAACCTTGCCAGAGAGCTGTGGTAGTGTATCAAGATATTTCTTCAACTGATCGGCCTGCTCGTTGTCTGGGCATTGGAAAAACAATATAGGTTTCTTATTCAGCTTTGTTAGAGCGTCTTTATACTCCTGCCATCTCTTGATACCAGCTTCTATCCATGCTCTATAGCGTTCAACAACGTTTGTAGATGTTATTTCAGTTGCATTTTGAACCATGCCCTTAAGTGGCCTCTTAACTATGTTCATCTCTATTGCTTCCTTAAGGGTAAAATCAACTATCAACCAGGTGAATAAAACACCATTCTCACTTCTGGGTGTGGCTGAGAAATCAAGCTCCATGTTAAAGCCTTTGCCATACCTAGATTCAAGAGCTTTATGGAGATCTATCAATATTTGCTTCCATCTCTTCTCGTAATTGTATATATGATGTGCCTCATCCTTCAGGATCATTATGTTGGGTATCTTTTCTAAGACCTCTCTTATTCTGTTCTCCTGTGCAATGTTTGTTCTGTTCACCTCCTTTAGATCGAGAACCTCGTCCACGAGTTTATCTGCTTCCTTTTTCTTGTTAGCCTTATCCTGAAGTTGCTGTACATTAGTCAGAAAAAGAACAGAGTCAGGTATATTGTTAATTGGGTCTTCCTTTAGGATCACCTTAAGATCGAAGAGATTCATCCATTCTGGTGGAATTAACGGTATTTCACGGAATATCTTGCCATCTTGATAGTCCCTCTTCAAACGATCGTAGATCACATTCTTCTCTCCAGCAATCAACAGAAACTTAGATGTATAATCATCCTGATTTTCGAATTTATTATTGAAGTACTGCCATACGATTGAAAGAGCCATAACAAAAGTCTTTCCTGAACCAGTAGCCATCTTAAATCCATAGAGTGGATAAATATCGAGATTAGGATCAAAAAGATAGGGTCCCTCTCCAAATTCCCTTGCTAGATCTATAAATCTCCTTTTTTTCATAACCTCGTAAACATAAATTAAAGTTTCTATGGATTCCCTCTGAGCATACCAGAATTCGAATTTCTCATTGTTTACTATATGATCTTCGTTGAACCAAAAATTCAACAATCTTTTGGTCGTTTTCGTTGTGTTCGGGTATCCTGAATCTCTCCATTTCTTAACGGCTAATCTTAATTTGTTAACGAGGTATGCCTTGCTTTTGTCTCTATCTTGTGGCAATAATATATCCGTAGGATTCATATCTTCACCTTCAGAATCTTGTTCGTGTCGTTGCCAAAGACATCCACGACCTTCACCATTATCTGGTATTCTCCACTTTCCTCGTATTTATGTTTCGCTTCATATTCCACTCTAAGCTCTTTCTTTGTTCTATAGCTCTGCCATTGATTATGGAATGTATCACCTTTAAAATCCCAGTCAATGGCCCAGTAATCTATAAGTTGCCTCGTATTCTTCAAGTTCTTAAGGGCATCCAGAACATCTGGGGAAGGCTTCAGATTAAAATCTTCAATTTTTAGAGTTATTTCCTTTTCAGATATACTTTTGGATATACATAAATAAGCTAGTTCATTAAACTTGACGGAAGGAATTAGGTTTTTTTCAATAACTTGGTCTGGTATCTTAAGAAGTTTAAGGTCAAAATTTGTGCCTGCCAAGGCTGATTTTAGTTCGTTCACATTCGGTACCTGTATCAATCTGAGGTCTAATCCTTCCTTTTCCGCTATTTTCTTTGCAAGTTCATTAACTTCATAATTCCATTCCCATCCCAATACATCAGCCTTGTCGAAATTATTACTTATGCATTCTGAGATAAAGTTTCTGATCTTGTCCATTGAGACTGGTGAGTTACTTGAACCTATGTGCACAGCTCTTTGGCCTTTTGTGGCATGGATGTATCGGAACCCATTAAGCGGTTTTGCCTCATATAATTTTGTCATAAATGAGAGGTAATCCTGAGGATTCTCCTTCCAATATGCGAGTTCATAATTTCCTATGTTCCAGAGTTCGAATGGTCTTGCTGGCTTACCATATTTATCCTTCTTCTCATCTACTAAATCCTTTGAATTATGGATATCTAATAGCCTCTTCCTTGTAACCTGAATAGCGTATTTTGAGAGGTCAGACCCAATCCATCTTCTACCAAGTTTTTCTGCCACTGCTAAAGTAGTTCCAGAGCCACAGAAGAAATCTGCGATAATTTCGCCTGGATTGGAGGAAGCAAGGATGATACGTTTCAAAAGATTCTCAGGTTTTTGGGTATCAAATCCAAGAGCTTCGGAAGATTGTCCTTGCAAAGGATTTACTTCCTTATCAACCCATAAATCAGAAACAATTTGCCCTGGCATATCTTTTAGATATACTTTCAATCTATACATTCCAGATTTTGTTTTATAAATACGTCCATCTTGCCAGAATTTTTCCAGATTTTCTAATGAGTATAGCCAAGGTGCTTTAATTCCATGAAACTCAAAAACCTTTCTACCCGCTGTTCTCTGGATCCCCCCTGCAGTAAGTGCGGTGGTCTGATAATAACCTTTACCATCGTTGTCATTGTAATTAAAACTTTTTAAATAATCCTTATCTGGAGTTCTATAAATAGGTTTTACTTCTAAAACGGCTGGATTTTTTGCATATATAAATATCATGTCATGCTGATTGCCGAAACCCACTGATTGAGACTTTGGACTGTTAGTTTTTCTCCATATAATCTGATTTACGAAATTACTATATCCGAAAATCTCATCCATCATAACTTTAACATAATGACCAACATTCTCGTCTAAGTGTACATAAATTGATCCGTTTTCAGCTAAAAGTTCTTTCATCAATACTAACCTGAACTCCCGAATTTTTACCACCATTAATTTATGATTTATCCATAATTTGTTGGCTCATGAATAAAGGCAAAGTTTAATTATAATGGTGGTATTTCCCACCATTACATCAAGGAATCAGACAATCGAGAAGGTTGTGAAAGGGAAAACATACGTGTATGAGAGAGTGCCGTACTACAATCCAAAGATACGGAATACAAGCTATCACTACAGGTATGTCGGCAGAAAGGATAATGGTGAAACAAGAAAGATAAGGAGCGTTCTTCCAAGGAGGAGCCTGATACATGGACCATTCATCCCCATTATGAAGATTGTAAACGACCTGGGAATTGTTGACATGCTGAAGAAGCATCTCACTGAATCTGAATCAAGGGAGATCATTGCCATTGCAGTATCAAAGATTGTCCGCCCGCTGCCTCTGGCATCCATAGACACATGGTTCGAAGGCACATCGCTGTCCCTTACAATGAATGCTGATCTGAAATCGCAGCGGATATCAGATCTTCTTGATCGCATAGGTTCATCTAATCTCTACAGGCAGTTCTCAAGTGATCTCATATCAAGGATCAATCCCGGAAATTCACTGCTGTATGATATCACATCATTGCCATCATACGGATCAGCTGAGATACTGGAATACGGCCATGCGAAGGATCACCCTGAACTTGAACAGATAAATCTTGGAATGGTCATGGAGAGATCCAGAAACATACCGCTGTTCTTTGAGATATACAGCGGGAGCATTCCGGATGTTGTTACGCTGAAAAGGACTGTTGAGGGCATCAGGAAACTCATTCCGAAGATTGAGATCATACTTGACAGGGGATTCTTCTCCTATGAGAACCTGAGCTTATTGAAGGATGATTCGTACATAATAGCAGCATCCCTCGTTCCCAAAGCTGTGAAGAATGTCTTCTCCTCTGCATCAAGATCTGTGGATCGTGCAGACAATGTAATTATGTATGAGAATGAGCCCATATTCTGCAAGTCAGTGAATTTCACCATGAACGATCTGAACCTTCAGGGATACTTCTATCATGATCCCAGGAGGGAGAGTGACGAAAGATCGGACTTCCACAGGAAACTTGCGGAGAAGAGATCTGCAATTGAAAAATTACAGATCAGGCCAGATGTCCGGGAAACCATTGAATCAATGGCATCCACATACCTGAGATATTTCACATGGAGGATTGAGGATGGCAGAATCAAAACAAGGGCAAGGAACAATGCAATAACGGCAGCAGAGAACAGGATGGGAAAATTTCTCCTTGTGTATAGAGGAGAATACACGCCACTGGAATGCCTTTCCATATACCGCAACAGGGACAGCATTGAGAAGGC
>JAJYDZ010000137.1 GCA_021790415.1 Thermoplasmata archaeon
TCTAAGAAGATAAGAAAGTTATTAGAGACGCTGAAACATACTATTTTGTCAAGAGTGCAAGCGACACCAAGAGTTCTGGAGAATTCTATTCGCTGAAATCCCAGGCAATGATACAATTCGGCTTGTTATCCATGTCGTCAATTCTGCAAGGAAATCAAACTATTCTCGCTTTTATGGATTCGATTGATGCTGTGAGTCTTCTCCAGCGACAGACTGAGGATGCATACAATGATCCAAATAAAAGGCTCCATTACTTTAGGCTCGATGGCCTTACATCTGGCAATTCAGGTTACGGTCAGAATGTATGTGCGGGGTTCGACCCAGGAACATGTCAAGTCAACTGTTCAATTTACGAATCAGGAGAATGCTGGAACATACTGCGAAGTTCTCTAGGGGTTACGACCCCTCCACGCATTTCAATCAACTCAGTATGGGCCTCTGCCCTCCCAGATAGAGCCACACTTGGCAACTCCCAATTCATATTCTCGACTTCGGAACTTGAGCTAGGAATCGATTTACAACATGTTGAACAACTAGTTCAGTATGGGGCTCCTTACACGATCTTTAATTATCTCCAAAGAAAGGGGAGAGCAGGAAGAACTCCAGGCAGCAGGCCCAGCTTTTATTTTATCTTAGGAGACAAATCTAATGATTTTGTATATTTTTCTCACGGACGGAACATACTAAGCAAAGCCTATAGGCTACCTCTCAATACTGAAAACCGGGTCGTCAAAGAAATACATCGAATTTTGAATGAAACATACGATGATGGAATAACTGAATATCACAGAATTCCTGTTCAGTCAGTTCCTCTAAATTACGTTATAATATTTATATCATCATGGTATGCAGTTCTTGGCAAGATTTCTACCGATTTTTCAAACTTTTTGTTTACTAGTCTTAACATAAATGTTCCAACAATTGAATCTATAACGGATTACACAGGGATGAGAGATTTCAAAGGAGAAAAGAAAGCTGCAATAGACCAGTTACTGGCAGCTAAACAAGATGAACTGAATGGTCTCCTTATTAATGGTCTCTCTCCGTTGCATTATTTGGAACAGAGCAAACAAGATCTTCTATCTAAAATCGATTCTTCTACTCTCTCTCAAAGTGAGAAAGATGGTATGAAGAGATCCGTAGAGCTAGCTGTTGGTGCAGTAATAACTGATATTGAAACGCCCATAACACAGAGGAATGCTACAACAGAAAGAGGACATCAAGTTGATCTTCTTCAGCTCCTTAATGGAATTGTAACACGGTATTTAGGTACGAATTTAGGAGCTTCTTCTTCAAGATTTTATCAAGCCGTGTACGGAGTAGCTACGCTTCAGCAAACATTGGTTGATGGTCAGCGAAGAATAAGAGAGTTGTTCTTTTTGATCCAGGCTTTGAACGAACTCAAAGAGGCAGTAAATAGAACACTATCATCAGAAGTAATAAAATACATATTTAGGGCTCAACATTTTTATGATATGTCTGCCCAGGGTTCATCATTCACTGTATTTTCCGCTCCTCCATCGCCGTTGCCTCCTACCAATTATTTCTCTACTTCTTCTAGAGAAGTTTTGGTGTTCCCTGCAAGGGGTACTTCTAGGGGAGAGGCGAAAGACATTAAGGAAGTTATTTACAAGTACTTTCCATTTCGCCTTAACGAAGTCGGTTCTCCAGGGTCCAAGATACTTGTACAGCCAAGAGTAGAAGAGAATAATGGTAACTATCTATTCAACCCACTTGAATATTTGGATGGATTACTTTTCCAGACTCAATCTCTACTGAATCCAGTGCTTTTACCTTTAAGTGCCGAAACAGAGTTGATAAGAGATGACGGGGTCAATGGGATAGTTTCATTCTGCGAACAATGTTTCATTCTACAGGACTTCACCAGAGACATTTGCAGAGAATGTGGGCAGAGAGTTGCAAAGGTTAGAGCTTATGCATCTCCCGTTGTTGAAGTGAGAGTGAATGAAATGGGAAGGATTTCTTTCCCCGTAAAAGGCATGAAATATGGAACATCTACAGATGTGATGGTTACTCTGAACGGAGTCGAGCTAAATTTGCGCTATCAATACTATGACCAAGCTCATGGAAGTTATATGCCTTCTCGCAAAAGTGAGATATATCCAATTAATGCTTCTATACCATACGGATACTTGGCGAACACTCACTCTATTGAAATTCAAATCTCTCAGCAAAAAATCAATGACTTAATGTCGAATTTTAGGAATTTAAATCAAAATAGAGAAGTTACCAAGAGAGATATCCTTCACACCCTTGCTCATCTCTGGGTAAAAACTATTTCAATAAGTACTGGAATAACGGATGAATACTTTGCATATCGCATTAATGATAACGATCAGGAGCCGTCGATCTTAATAAGTGAGTTTCAGGAAGGAGGAGCAGGCTATCTTGAGATTTTTACTGAATTAATTAGCGGATCTACAAATGATGTTTTGGACAATTTGCGCAGACTGACGAACTGTGAGGAACACAACAAAATATCAACAAACGTAGTCACTCAGCGTATATACAACGAAATGCAGACCTTGAACTTTGTTTCTGCATTCAAGCTATCCAAGAAGGATGAGATTGTTCAAGAAATTAGCAAGCATCTTAATCTGCCTGATGGAGAAGTCATAGATCATTTCCCGACTTGTTATGACGGCTGTCCTTACTGTATAGGGCTGTCAGTATGTGAGCAAGGTGTTGAGGAACAGTTTGATGTTTTAAGTCTCCAGATAGCACAGGCTTATGTCAATTCTTTAGTAGTTAACACTAACGATCCGGGGAAAGCCTCATCAATGGTAGCAAGTGGAGGAATAATGGTAAGTTCTGGAGGAGGATCATACGGAATCTTTCTTCTATAAGGGAAAAGACCTTGTACAGATTATTCCCGAGATTTATTCCTTAGCAAGTCCAGGAAAGACAATTTACGTTTTCTCCCCATGGTTAAATATTCACGTACCTCTAGTAATCCCTTGGAAAAGAGTTGATAGAGAAATTTCCTTTATTACTCTCATAATTTCAGAAAGACAACGAGGAGTAAATAGTGTTTTCTACGTGAGTAATATGGCAAAAGGCGAAATAGAAACACAAAAGTCTTCGGCAGATTTAACCAAGCTTGGATTTTCTGTGAAGGTGATCGAGAATTTGCATACTAAGGCAGTTATTGGAGACGTGTTGATGTACCAAGGCAGCGCAAATATAACTTACAGTGGTCTTTATAGCAACATCGAGTCTGTGACACTTATGGCAATAAATAATCAGGAAGAGGTATTAAGGAGAGTGTTTACTCAGTAAATATGGAAGGTATGGTATTGTCCTACGAATTGATACATCTTATTGATTCTCCATTCCGCTCAAGGAAGTCAAAATACTTCACCGTTTTTGGTACTGAGCGAATCTTTGATCTACTAGTATCTAACAAGTTTTACCCGACTCTCTTACCAACTAGTGGAAATCTCATTTCTTTGACTGTTACCACTGAGAACTTAGAGAGCAAGTTTGACCAAATTCAAACCTATTACAACAAATTAGTAATTGCGAATCTCGCTGCAACTAGCGAGCAGGACAACTTTGTCACTCATGGAAAATTTTCTATATATGATGTCTCAGACAATATCTATGGAATATATCTTGAATGCCTCAATTTTAACATAATTGCTAACCCTCCATTAGTAATTCAAAGGGAGGTTGATGGAAAAAAGCACAACGAAATCATAGGAGCTAATAGACACTTTCAATGGGCAAATTACTCTCGCTATGGTAAGGAATTGATAGATGCAACCTTTAATATCATTTTTGTAAACTTTCCAAGAGGAAATATCCGTTATGGAGTGCATACAGATATTAATTTTAAAGGTCAAACAATTCCAGCTGTTTCAGTATTTGGTAAAATGTTGGTGAAAGGCGAAAATGATATCTATTCATTTGAATTTATAAGGCTTTTGTTTGATGTTTCGTTATTTAATGAAATCTCAAAGAACGATTTGCAAGCCTGTGTACTACAGGTCTATACTTTATATAATTTGAAGTACGAAGGCACGGATATCCCGCCGATCAATTTCGTAACTGCAGCTATTCCTTTTTTCGGTTCGTTTGAAGAATTGGTCCCCTTCTGTTGTAATTCGTTTACCGATCTCGGTTTATTCAGAACATGCGTCATTGAGAAGAGGATTTTGGAAAAATTAAGAATGCAAGCAGTGGAAGGATCGCCAGAATTCGATAAGGATGTTTATGTCAAGAGCCGAATTCACACTCTTCACGAACACTACGACGTTTACGAATTCTCGATATTAAGGACGGATTCGGTTTTAAAATTCATTCGAGGAGCCATTTCTATTGATTCTGGGAAGTCGCTTCTTGAATCTTTGTTATCTTCTGATAATGTTCACGATAGCTTGGAACAACTTTTGGTTCAACTCAAGAGTAGTTCCTTCATCGGAGGCACTCTTGTCCATCCAAATTTAAGAAAGGTGATACAGGAATCCTTTCAAGGAAGGTGAGAGAAAATATATAAGCTCACAGGAACTCAGATAACATGACCGTGATTCCTATCTTTGTCGCAGACAGGCCATTTTCCTTGAAAATACTAGAAGGACTGATAAATTATAGAGATCAATTTGGAATTCTTTCACATGCCTTCACTTCCGATAACTTCAAGAAGAAGTTTAGGGAATTTCCATTGACTACGATCAAGATAGGTGATTCTGGAATTTTCCAGGGGAAAGAGGTAAGCTACGAACAACTATTTCAGCAATATCTGAAGATGGGGGCCAGTTACGGTATAATAAAGGACTATTACAGGGATCCAGTAAGGACTCTCAAAAGTGCAAAAGTGGCAATCAAAGCATATCGAAATGGTGGCTATGATAAGTATTTCAAACTTGTGGGAGTGGCACACGGGAACTCGTCCGGTGAATACCTCCGAAGCTACTCTAGGCAAAAAATAATTGGTTATGAAATGATTGCGATTGGGGGCCTTCTTGACAAAGTTGAAAATCACGTAAGGCTAGTTAAAGTGAAACGTGAAGATTTATTGAATGATACCTTAAACAGGCTCAGGAAGAAGTATCCAAGCGACAAGATATTCCCCCTAGGGACATTTAACAGATCTAGAATAAGCTTCTTCAGCAGTATAGGTGTCTGGGGTTCTGATTATAAAGGATGGATATTTAGATACGATCTGGAGGAGAGTCATTTGAAAAATAACAGAATGGAACAGACTCGAAACTATATAGAGACAAAGATATTTCCGATGCTGTTTAAAGAAAGATTGCTTATACTTTCGTGTTCGGCGACTAAGAAGGTGGGAACGGGCAAAGCAATCGATATCTACGATGGGCCCGCTTTCAGAGTTGTCAGGAAGTATCTTACCAAAAGCGATGGCTTGGACGTTAGAATAATCTCTGCTAAATATGGTATAATTAGCAAAGATACCCCAATAGAGTATTACGACGAAAAACTCACTCTGGGTAAAGCAGCCAAACTCAGAGTTAGGTATTCAAGGGAGATAAATACATTGCAGTCAACTTATAAAGATATAATGATATTCGGTAGCCGCACATATCAGTCAGTATTCAAAAATGCAGAAATAAAGAGAACAACTGGTAAAATAGGGGAACAGCTATCTCAATTAAGGGAGTGGCTCTATTCAGGAAAATAGATTTTATA
>JAJYDZ010000138.1 GCA_021790415.1 Thermoplasmata archaeon
CTATGTTCGCGCATAAAATTGCATATGTGCTTTTTAATTCAAATTGTGAAAAAGAGATAAACAGGATTAGTATTATGCATCAATGAGAGCCTTTGTTGTAGGTAGATTTCAACCTTTTCATAATGGGCATTTGCATGTTATTAAGGAAATTCTCCATGATTATTCCTCAGTGATCATAGGAATAGGGAGCGCACAATATTCTCACACTATGGAGAATCCGTTCACAGCCGGTGAAAGGCACTTAATGATTTCAAATTCCCTCGAATCTGCCGGTATACTCAATTTTTATATCATTCCCATAGAAGATGTGAATTCCAATCCTCTTTGGGTAGCACATGTTGAATCACTGACACCAACTTTCCAGGCAATATACAGTAATAATCCTCTTGTGAGGAGACTTTTCAAGGAGAAAGGTTATGACGTCAAAGCAGTTCAATTGACAAACAGGGATGAATGGTCCGGAACCAAAATACGCGAAAGAATGTTAAAAGGACTAAAATGGGAGGATCAGGTACCCATTGAGGTATCAAATATTATAAAAGAGATAAATGGAGTTGAAAGGATACAGGAACTTGCTGAAGACGATGATTAATTTTCATTTTTTGAAAGTATGTTCTCTATAATTTTAAAATCCCCTATTATATGATCAATTATGCAGTATTCGTCAGCCTGATGAGCCACTTCTGGAACTGTTGTTGACCAGACCACCGCATCCATTCCGTTATGCCTGAAAAAAGCAGCACAGGTACCACCTCCGATACCAACTATTCTGGGGCTTGAACCCTTAATCTTCCTTATTGATTCAGATAAAATCTTTACGATGTTGGAATCTGGTGAAGTGTTAACAGGTGCCTGTTCCTTCTGCATAAATTCATAGGTTATATGTGCCATACTCTCCCTCTCAAAATCTCTTATGCACTCAGTGATATCATCTATGACATTGTCCAGGTCATACATGGGCAATATCCTGCAATCCATGTATATTGTTTCGACTCCAGGAATTGTATTTACATTATCAACATTCTTTTCATGTTTAGTCGGTTCAAATGTGGAATATGGGTAGTTAAAAACCTCATTCTTTGCTGTATACTTTTCGTGAAGAATTGAATCCAGTTTCAGGATAAATTTCATGGACTCTCTCCCTGCATTAATGGCATTATCGGGTCTGCTTGCATGGTACTGCTTTCCCTTGATTGTAAATTTGATCCAAAGGATACTTTTTTCAGCAACCTCCACATCCAAACCATCCTCCGCTCCGGAATCAGGTACGAGGATAAGATCATCCTTTTTGAAAATACCCTGTTTCAAAAGATATTGGATACCATATACGCTTCCTACCTCCTCATCTGCAACCAGTGCAATCCCGAGGTTATACTTCAGATCCATGTCTTTCATCCTCTTTGCTAATAGAAGTGATAGAAAAACTGCTTGACCATCATCAGATGATCCCCTTCCGTAGATTCGATTTCCTTCAACAGTGGCGGAAAATGGATCCCTAGTCCAAAGATTTCTATCGCCTACTGGTACGGTATCAATATGTGCTATGAGCCAGAATGTAGTTTCTGCACTTCCGATTTTTAGAATGATATTTGGCCTTACTACACCATTTTTATCAGTAGTATCATACCTTTGAAAATCATTTAAACCCATTTCTGAAAATATTTTGCACAATTCATCAGCCCTTGCCGACTCCCCTGTGCCACCCGATTCTGGACTTATGGCTCTAATGGGTAGTATCCTTTTGGCATAACTGATTATTTCTTCTTTCATAAGTTCTTCAGAGGAATTCATAAGGCTTGAATCCTAACCTACACTTAAAATTAACTACAACTTTTTAGTGCCATTATACGATAAATAAGATTATTTTATGAAATGGAAAAACAATTTATCAAGGAGGGTATCAACTATGGAAATTAATGGCTGAAGATGAGGGTATTACAGTAAAGAAATCTGAGAATTTTTCAGAATGGTATGTACAGGCAATAATCAAATCGGAATTTTTTGATTATGGTGATATCTCTGGAACGACTATATTCAGGCCGGACGGCTTTTTTATTTGGGAAAAAATTCACGACTACGTGGATGCACTTTTTAAGGATGCAGGGATTACCAATACTTACTTTCCATTGCTCATACCTAAAAAATTTCTGGAGAAGGAAAAGGAGCATATTGAGGGTTTTTCCCCTGAGGTGGCATGGGTAACAAGGGCAGGTCAATCAAAGCTTGAAGAGGAACTTGCCATAAGACCAACATCAGAGACCATAATGTATCCTGCTTTTTCTAGATGGATAAGATCCTGGAGAGATTTACCTTACAGATATAACCAATGGAATAATGTTGTAAGATGGGAGTTCAAACATCCGACTCCACTTCTTAGAAATCGGGAATTTTTATGGAACGAAGGTCATTCGGTTTTTGCAGACGAAGACTCAGCTAATCTTGAGAAGGATCAAATTCTTGGAATTTATGAAAAAACCCTAACGGATTTACTTTGCCTGAAGGGTATTAGGGGAAGAAAAACTGAATCTGAAAAATTTGCGGGGGGGTTGGCCTCATTCAGTTTTGAATTTCTCCTTCCCGATGGTAAGACTGTCCAGGGACCGGATTTTCATCATGATGGAACAAATTTTGCAAAGGCATTCGATATAACATTTCTAAACAGGGATGGGGAAAAAGCCTATGTCTACCAGAACACATATGCAATATCAACAAGAATGATAGGAGTTTTGCTTGCGGTTCATGGAGATGACAAGGGACTCATAATTCCTCCAGGTCTTTCAAGATATGAAGTGGTAATAGTGCCGATTTTCAACGAGAAAACAAAGACAGAGGTTCTGGAATATGCATCCGGCATTGCAAAAATTCTTAAGCCTAAATTTAGAACATATCTTGATGATAGGTTGGAATATACTCCCGGATGGAAGTATAATCATTGGGAACTTAAAGGTATACCAATTAGATTAGAGATTGGAGCCCGCGAAGTAAAGAGTTCTAAATTAACTTACGTAAGGAGAGATACTCTGGAAAAAGGAACAGTAAATGGAGAAAATGCAGAAATGGAATTGGGGAACATCCTTATGGCAATTAAAGAAAATCTCCTGAGGCGTTCGTCAGAGTTTCTAGATTCTCATATAATCAAGGTCAGTGATATTAATAAAGTTAAGGACATAATTGCTGGTGGAAATATAGTTCAGGTACACTGGTGTGGAAATATTACCTGCGAAGATAAAATTAAGGAAGTTTCTGGAGGGAAGAGCACAAATATACCATCCAATTCTCATGCGGAGCCTGAGTCGACTTGCATTTATTGTGGAAATAAAGCCAAATTTGTGGTGAATTTTGGGAAGTCCTACTGAGTTCGATTAAATTGATAGAGCGGAATTATCTTGCTGTCTTTGACATGGATGGAGTATTAACAACGAACAGGAGTAGCTGGAGAATTATTCATGAGACGCTTGGAACAGACAACAGAATTAATTACGAATTCTATCTAAACGGAAAGATCAGTTACAGAGAATTCATGTTAAGGGATATAAATGACTGGCTTAAGGCGAAACCTGACATAACGGAAGAATTTATCCTATCAATCGTAAGAAAGATAGAGTTAAGGGACGGGTTAATCTATTTTATGAATCGCTTAAAGCACTTTGGATTTAGGACTGCCATAGTATCCGGGGGACTTTATATGCTGGCTCAATTAATAAATGAACAAATTTCTTTCGATGAAATCATGGCAAATCAGCTCCTCTTTGATAAGTCTGGCCGTCTCCTAAGAGATGGAAATATAATTGTTGTTCCCACAGAAAAGGGTAGAAATGTAAGGGCGCTTCAGAATAAATATTCCATACCAAGAGAAAGAACAGTGGCTATTGGTGACACAAAAAATGATTTCTCAATGTTTACTGAATCCTATTATTCTATTCTTTTGAATCCAGAGGACAACGCTGAAAATCTTTATGGAAAGACTGTTATTTCGGATAGCTTGAGAGGGTTGGATGAAGATATTATATTAGCATTTGGAATTGAATAAACATGGTTATGAAGAAATATGATAATAATATGAGCAATCACAAGAATCAAACCTTACATATATGTTTTATACGTAAGGTAATTTAAGTTCAGGGATTATTGATGAAGCGCATAGACCTCACCCAGCCTGAAGGACACATTCCAATGGGAGTTGGATGTATAGACTCATTATTGAACGGCGGATTGGAAAGGGGAGTCCTAACAGAAATATTTGGTGAGGGTGGTAGCGGTAAGACAAATTTTGCCATGCACTTTGCAATATCAGTACTCAATTCAGGGAAAAGTGTAATTTATATTGATACCGAGGGGTTTTCAGTTGAGAGATTTATGCAAATAGCGGGCGGAAACAGAGATGTAACCAAAAAATTATTTCTCTATAGGGTAACTAGCCTTGAGGATCAGGAGGTTGCACTTTTAAAATCACAAAAAATGATTGAAAAGGATTCAGATTTTGATATACTCATTATAGATTCATTTACGGAGCACTTCAGAGCCGAGAGGGATGATAAAAGTAACCGCCCACCATCAATGCAGAAGCAACTTTCAATAATCACCTCCATAGCATCTGAGCATAATATTCCTGTCCTCATAACAAATCAGATCTATATGGATGTAGATAGCGGCAATTTCCAAGCATACGGAGGATATTTTCTCAACCATTCTGTTAAGACTATTTTAACATTGGAGAAAATTGAGCCCGGAAAAAGATTATTGAGAATAGTAAAGCACAGGTCAATTCAAGAAGGTTTGTCTTGCCAGTTCTACCTCTTAAATATTGGTATAGCATGTAATCCATGAAATGGGCGTTGATATATCGGATATTGTTATTAAGCACGAAACTAAATTGAGTAATTTTTCCGGGAGTCTTGTATCTGTTGATGCATTCAATGTAATTTATCAGTTCCTAAGCAGTATCAGGCAGAATGACGGATCACCCCTAACCGATTTAAATGGAAATGTTACATCACATCTGTCAGGAATATTCTATAGAACAATATCTCTCATGAATGAAGGTATAAAGCCCATCTATGTTTTTGACGGAAAGCCATCAGCTCTTAAACAGAGGACTATCAGTGAAAGACGATTAATGAAAGAAAAGGCTAAGATTAATCTGGAAGAAGCTATAGAAAAGGGGGATATTGAAAAAATTGCCTCGTTGAGAAGGTCTATCAATTATATAACTCCGGAAATTGTTGAAGATTGTAAAAAATTATTGGGTTATATGGGAATTCCATTCGTTCAGGCAATCACAGAGGGGGAAGCTCAGGCATCTTTTATGAGCTCTGCCAATATTGTCCAGGGTGTGATTTCGCAAGATTATGATTGTCTCTTATTCGGTGCCAGAAAGGTTTTGAGAAATTTTACTCTATATGGAAGGAGAAGAATATCAAGCAGGAATATTTATGTCTCTGTAAACCCGGAATATATTGAATTGGAAGAAACATTAACTTCATTAGGAATTTCGAGGGAGCAATTGATTGACATTGCCATACTTACAGGAACAGACTTTAATGAAGGTCTTCCAAGGGTCGGAGCAAAAACGGCTCTTGCATTAATGAGAAAAAACGGTTCCCTTGAAAATATATTAAAATTGAAGAATGAAACTATACCAAATCTTGAAGAA
>JAJYDZ010000139.1 GCA_021790415.1 Thermoplasmata archaeon
TCATCGGGGTATAGTGAATTGCGGTAAAATGTCATGAATTCCAAAATCCACAATTCAAAGCAATTGTATTGAGATTAGTAGACCGACTAATCTTCGTCAATGTCCTTCTTTATCCTTTTTTATACATAATCTTCAGGTACTATCTGAAATGCAATGTTGGCTCTGTTCCATGAGTTTATGCTTATTATCGCTCAGGTTAGTTAGACGAGTTCAACCGCGTTATACTCCTTACTTACTTCCTCAAACAGTTCATCGGTGATGTGATTTTCAGTAATTACAGAAACCGCCTCCGTCCACTTGAGTGCCATTTTTTCACGGTTCGTAAACTGTGGAGATTCTTGCCATGCATTTAGCAGTAATATCCTTTGAGGAGATTCATCAGATTCCATCGCATCCTTGGTATCCATATTTAGTCACCAAGTGTATCCATTTATTTGGGAGGCCTTGGTCCAGGATTGTCTTTATCGACAGCAGAGGCGTTAAGTGAGCTTGGTTTAGAGGAAGCATCTAAGGGGTTTCTTATTTTAATATGCCTTGAAAAAAGTGGTAAGTTATCTAAAAAATCATCCCTAATTCTAGATCCATCGCTTTCTGACCTTATAGTTGGAATTGAGGAATACATCAAGGAAATTGAATGCAAGAATAAGTTACATTCTGCATTCAAGAAACATCTAACTAAAACTGAAATACTAAACGTTCTAGGTAGCTTATTTAAGGGCAACTTAACGGAATCTTTTACGATTCAGAAGTATGTGAAAGACTGCATTAAAAACATCATACCAGGTATGACTGATGATTATCTTAACAACATTTTGGATCAGCCAGAGGTAATGGATTTAGTAAGAAAGAATATACCAGAGACCAGAGAAATGCTAAAGGGAATATCGGGCGATATTAAGAAATCCGGTTTTTACGTTGACTGGACAGGATCGGATTACAGCTATCCCGAGGTTGATAAGAATACCGTATTGAATATGCTAAGGTTTCTAATCAGCTCAGTAGCTGCACTAGTTGAAATTATGGAAATATATCAGTTAAAATTGCAGGTCCAAGTGAATGTCATTGGTCTTACAAGAAAGCTTGACATTTTGAACGAACAGTTAAAGTAACTTTTTGAAACCTATGGCTTCTCTTCAGGTCGACCCGATCCAAGTTGTTGATTAGTAAGACGAGTTTGCCTCTGGCAACAGACATAAATACCCCAAGTTAATTTTCATTCATGTCTGATATTAATGACGTTGCTTTTTTCTTTAACAGAAAGGCTTCTGAGTAGACCGCCACTGGACTAAGTGTGGAACGGTATATTAAAAGACAGGGGAAAGAAAGACTGGCAGATGAATTCAGGTCAGATCCATACTTCCTAGTAGTATGTGAGTTTGCAAATAGGGTTAGTACTTTACAGTTAAGATCCAGTATATGGAAAGGATTTGAAGAGGCTGCCGGCCTTTTGTTCGGAGCGCCTCTTGTGGGAGCTACAGATATTTTAGTTGGTGCAGTAGAACTTGCATGCGGACACAACGTTCGTGGGGAACGCTTACTTAAAGGAGGCACGGCGATAGCTGGGCTCTTTATTCTTGGAGCATTGCTCAGTCCCAAGTAGAAATAAGCTAGCCAACAACTTTGTATCCAATTCTTACTTTCTTTAAATCTAAGTCCATAATCTTATAGGTTTTGGATTCTTGATGATCTATAAACACCAAATCTCTAGGTGTTCTTAATTTAATGTCTATGGGTTCAATACCAGACACTTGCCTGTCTGGTTTAAGAACTAGGAATCTTTGTCCTGAATAATTATTGATTATCCAATCACCGATAGCATAATCGATCAATTCGGGTGAAATCCGGTTATATGCATATTCTTCCAGTTTAGATAAAATATTAGTCAATAACCCTTCATATAAACCATAGTCTGGAACAATCCTAAAAAGATTATCCATGTAAGGTTTTGGAAGTATAATTCTCTTGCCTTTAAGTTTAAGGAAAAAATCATCTATGGACTCTGTTTTGGTTTGAATACACTTGACATTTTTGTCTACGGTTATGCTTTCCACTGCCTTCCAAGGTATTTCCCGGTGTGCACCATTTTCAAATTTCAGTTCCAAATTAGTACCTATCCCTGAAAGATAGCCAGATACCATTTCATTTTTTAAGGCAACAATCAGTTTAATTCTGGCATCCTCTTCGGCGATATATTTAGAGAAAGCCCAAACTAGCAATTCCTTTTCGATATTAGACTCCCTCCAGATTATGACTACAGCAAGCAAAAGAATAAGCACAATGGATATCACGCTAATGTATATACTGTGGGAGAGCGTACTCAAGGGATTGGTATGGTTTAGAGATAACAATGAAATGAAAAAAGCAAGAATGGTAAATGCTATCAATATCATAGATTGCCGAACAATGAAACGTAATTTTGAAACGGTTTCTTTTAAAGAAGTGAAAGTGTAATTTTTCCCGTCTTTTTTTAACATAAAAAGCGAAAAAATATCTAGCAAGCTAAAGAATGCGAATACAAACAATAAAGAAGAGATGGCTAACGGGACATACGATATAAAATTTGGAATAAAAAGTGACATTATAATCGATGTAATAATTGTGGAAACCATAAAAAAGATGGAAAAAAAAGTCCTATCGGCAAGTGACAATAAAGATATGTCTAATTCAGATGGATTTATCTGTTTATAGAAAGACGATACATAATCGTTTCCTCGCCTGATTTGCCCCAAAAACTCTTTTCGAGCGCGTGTACTGTTGATATTGAGAGCATTTGAGACACCATTGATAGTGGCTCGAAATTTTAATATGAATCCTAAAATTGTGAAAATCGCCGCAAGTATCTCAATTAGATTAAATAAGTTTAGAATTGACAAGTTAACAGTCAAAATACTATGAGGTTAAATAGTTAACCCCATAAGCATTTCACTACAGGTTTTATATGCTTTCTAAAAGTTAAGAAGAGACTTTAATTGGTTGAGGTCATTATCACCCAAACTAATCCCATTAAATTGCATGAAAAAGTGCGTGATACATATTAAAAATCATCTTTTAGACTAAATGTCTTTCAATTGAATTTTCCATATATGGGCCGAAATGTTGACTCAATTTCTGTTCAAGAGTTCTATCTAAAGTATATCTTTACCTGTTACGACACAAATATCATTGGGTCATTACTTTAGAATGATAGAAAATAAAGAGCACACCGTCTCCTTTCTGTGGATTTCCCGGAAGAATACTTCTAAATCGCTTCAGGTTGCAACGATGGATGTAGGAATGAGATTTATGCCTAAACGATGGATGGATCAAACTAAAGGCATTCTGTAATTATCATGCCACTTACAACCAAAAACCATGAACGGAATTAATGACGGAGTAAGACCAATGATTGTGCGTTCTGGATTGTATCATAACCGTCTAAATGCACAGGATAGGGCTAAATTTAACAGAATATAAAGAACTGTATTCAGGGTACAGAGATATATCTGCCAGGACTGCAGATATTCGTTTGTGGCAAGACCCCCGAATTATGGTTACGGAAAGCATTATCCTGACGATATGAAAGAGAAGGGGATACGAACAAGGGTGAAAACATCCCTGAGAAAGACAGCAGACATCTTTCACACGATCGGAAGGATCATAATATCGCCTGAGACTGTGAGAAAGACAGTTCCTCTAATTCCAGTAACAATGATGGAAGCATCTGGTTTCTTCACATAAGAGAGCAGTATGTCCATATCAATGGAATTGAGAAATACAGGGCACTTCTGAAGGATTCCATAACCGGAAGCTTCGTTGAGGATATACTTGACGATCTGGGAGAGGAGACAATTGTAAATTTCATGATCAATGCGTTATCAAGATTCATCATACCTGATAATATCGATTATATTGTCATAACAACCGACGGCTATCATTATGGATCCATACTGGAAGCTGTATCCGAAAAGATGCACATACGCATAAAGAGGCAGAGGTGTTTGTTCCACATAGAGAAGGACCTTGCACACAGGATAAAGGATTCCCGTAAGGAAAAGGATCTCGACATGGCAAAGAGACTTATCAGGTACATGTTCTTCCAGAACGAGAAGAATCTTACGGATCTTGGAAGGAATCGTGAACCAATAGCATGTCTAATTGCAGGAAAGAATGAAAAGCAGATCGTCGAGATCATGCTGGAAAAGATAACCAGCCTGTATGGTTATGATCCCATCATAGCCAATTTCCTCTCCTTTCTGAAAAGACACAGGAAAGAGGTATTCCTGTATCTTCAGGATCCAATGGTTGAGAAGACATCAGACATAGCGGAACAGCATTTCTCTATACAATCATGGTTGTTCAAGCACAGGTTCAAGACCAAGGAAGGATTATTGAAGACATCCTTCTGGTACCATCACTATCTATCAACTGATAATTGACAATGTCCTTATGCTCAAGAAAATGAGACAAGTGTTTACAATAAAATTCATTCGAAAATAATTGATGTTATTTATCTTTTAAGTACCTTATGCCCAACGTATAATTCAGGATCCGTAGTATAAGATTATACGCTTAAGACTTGTTATCATAAAAAATACGAATTGCTTTAGATTGGAGAACTCAAAAGTTCTGTCAGAAGGTTGAAAAAACTCTCCTTCGTTATACTCAACGTAGAAACCCTCGCTCTTTAACTCGTCCAAAGAAGTAAATAAAGTATTATTCAATCCCTTCAAGACATTCTGCATTTTTTTCAATTGGTCCGTTATTTGCTTTCTAGAAAAATTATTCGTCTCAAATTTAGATCCGGAAATCTTAGAAAGCCTTTGCACTTCATTCGGTCCAAAATTTCTTACGTACTTCGGCAGTATGTCTTCAATTAGTAGTTTCAGTTCCATCATAAATTTCAATTTAAAATTATGGTCCCTTAAGGACTTCCAATCACCAGTTGTTTCCACCAATTCACTTATAGACTGTAATATTCTTTTTGTTTCAGCGGTACTATCATACAATGAAATGCCAGATTTTCCCAGAGTGGGGCTCTGTGATATATCATCCATGAATTTGTCTATAAATTTATTCTTTTTATCGGAGGACCCAGCCATCTTGAACATGAGCCACCAAGCCTTAGAAATTTCTTCTAGTGCTAACTCCGTTAAAGCTGCTGATGTAGGCTTTGAGACTTTTGTGGCATCTTCAAATAATCTCTCAGCATTTGAAATGCATGCCTTTATACCAGCTAAGGATGGTACCATCTTTTTACTATACTCCAATATTTAATCAGCGCTAGAACATATGTAAATATTCATTTAAGAGTTTTGATTATTATATCGATTGAACCTCAATCGTGATGTCTTGAATCTCGTTACAAAGGATTAAGGAATTTAAACCCTGATAATGCCTCAGAAAGGAGACTTTTAAATTTATTCAGTTCTCTGGGGCCTTTTACACAAAGATTATGTGTTTCTATCGATTACAAACATTATTATCATGTCCAAACAATTTACCTTCATGCCATATGATGATAATGAAAAATTGATGGATCAGGTTGGAATGCTTGTTGGACTCCTCAATTCGGATGATGACAGAATATTAAAACTTGCAAAAGTTCAATTGATACAGTTGGAAAAAAAACATTGCCAATTCTTAAGGTTGTCCTCGACGACA